>JBFLZA010000112.1:0-16827 GCA_040756535.1 Cyanobacteriota bacterium | reverse complement strand
ATTCCAGGGCGTCCCGGACGAGTAACACCAGCGGAACTAATCATGATGAATTGCGGTTTGGTAACACCACCATAAGCTTTGATAGTTTCCACTTGTAGGGCAAAGCTACCAGGCGTAAACTTTGGGTTTAGTGCTCCGTCATACTCAAACTTACTCAGCATTAGTTGTAATGCATAGACGTGGGTGGGATTGAAGGCAGGAGCATCTTGCAATGTTTTGGCACGAAAAACTGGAATCAACTCATCAAATGGAATGCGAACATTAATCCAGTTATCTTTTTCTGTGTCGAAGGAATAGCAGTAGGAAATACCATCCCATCTGGCTTCGTTGCGAAGGATAAATTTATAGCGCTGTCCATCTCCTTTGACACGCAATTCGATGCCCTCGTACCCCGTCAAATTTATCGACGGCTCAAAGTTGCGGGTACGAACAGAAACAAAGCCACCAGAATTTGCTGTTGATACATTGCCAGTAAATAGTGCTGCATTATCTATGAGGCGGATAGAACTTTCACTGACGCCACCCATCACAACATCATCCACAGCACCCCAAATTTCTTTCACATCGTCTGTGGGATTTTTGAAATCGAATAGCAGTTTTTCGTCCGTTGATGCAGTTTGTAGGTGCTGGGCAGCAGCTTGCAGTAAGTTCTTGATACCCTGATAGTCTACAATTTCAGGGCTATCCACAACTTCTGGCATATAGAATTTGATGCCCTGATAGTATTTAGCACGGTCAGGAGTATCGCCTTCAACAGGTTGTACCCGGACACCTGTGCAACATACAACAGCAGAAACATTGTCCATTAATTTCGGCGTTAATGTTTCTGGAAGGGTGATATCTGCCTCGAACAGTTCCACTTTATCACCGAGCATTTCCCTTGCTCTTTGGGCATCGCGGACTAAGGCACGTACCTGATAATTACCCTCTACAAGCCGCCTCACCACTCGCTTGCCGACGCCACCTGTTGCTCCAGCAACCAGTATCACTCCCATTCTTTTTTCTCCATCCTGGTTAGCTTTTTTCTGATGGGCAGAACCTGTGAAGAGTCGCTGCAGACAGTTAAGGAAAGGGATGACCTCAAAATAGGTCAGGGTTTTCACAAATCTTCCAGCGTCCCATTGGGAGCGATTTTGTTCAGTCACAACCACATCCTCCCTATTTTCTTTATTTAAGTGTATCGAATTGTATCGGCATTCTCAGGTACTACCGGGACGAAAGCCATTCAGTGATGAATACACATATCAAAAAGGCGATCGCTTATATAAGAAACTAGCGATCGCTCAGTCTACCTACGAACGAAAAAGGAAGGGAGATTAGACCCTTACTTATCACGCGCTATAGATTAACAGCTACTACTGTCTGCTTTCCTCTATCAGGTGATAGAGATTTTTGATAGACTCCCCGTTTTTCAAAAACTAAGACAGAGTTGAACGTAATCCGCTTCTTCACCTAAATCTACAGACCCAGCCATACTATTGACAATTTTTAATCTGGAATCTCGTCGCTGATCACAAATGTCTAAGAGTCGGCCGTCAAACGCCAACCATTGCTGGAATACCTCAACCCGACCATCGTGAGGGTTAACCACTTGATAAACTCGTACTCGGTTTAAACTCTTGCCCTTACGACCGATACAGGTTATTCCATAGCCGATTTTATCCAATAAGCGTCTAACAATCGTGATGGGAGTAGAATTCTTGGCCAGTCCAATTCCCAAAGTCGTTTTGATGGAAGCACGGTTAGAAAGTGCTAGTGCCGACATTGCCCTCAAGTCTTCATCGGTGTTGTTTAACTCTCGGCCTTCATCTTGTAGGAGTACCGGAATCCCTAAGAGTTCCATCGTTCCAACAGCAGCACCGAGTTGAGAACGGTTAAAATCAGGCAAAAAGATACTACCCCCTCCCAACTTGATGAGTCGGCGTGCCAAAGCGGCGTCTCTTTGCGCTAGCTGTTCTCGGCCGAAGGTGAGAAAGTAATGAAGGAGGAGTTTTTGATACCAGCCTTCGTCATCTTTAGCAACGAGTTGAGGGGTGACGGGGATACCATAGCGCAGCTTTAACTCATGCTTACGGAGTACTCGCCGTTGAGAAAGTGTCTTCACCAAGCGTTTTTGCAAAGCTTGATACTGTCTATCGCTGATGTCTTCACTATTTGCGATCGCTTCACACTCTACTTGATAATTTTGGTCTCTCACGGCTGCGATCGCAACTGTCAGTGCATTCGTTTTAACCCTCGTAGATTTTGGATTTTGCCGTCCTCGGCCTGCGTCCTGCGGGCGGGTTTTGGATTTTGGATTGCTGTTCTGGGCAACTGCCTCAATCGGAGAGACTTCAATAATTTGATGGCCTTCATTACGAAGTGCTGCGAGAACCGATTCTCGATACTGAAGCATGGCAGCATTATGCCGAACTGCCATCTTCGCCCAACACAATAACGATTCTGCCTGAAAGCCCATTTCTAAGTCATCAAGTGCGTCAAAATCAGATTGTTGCAGCAACCGGATATTGAGCTGAGTCAGATTCTGAGAAGAGGTAAGTAAGGCAGGAATTGAGGTGGAACCATTGCCTACGCGATTAAACCCATAAGGCGCTACCCACAGAAAGCGAGGTAGATTTTCACGAACACGCCCTAATGCCTGACGCACTGAATTCTCACTTTGAATCCCTTGAGCAATGCCCCAAACAGAGGTGAAATGCTGTTGAATCTCAATGCTCACTCCCGTTTCAATGGCTGGACTTGCCAAGATAATGTCATAGTTGGGCAAAATGCGATCGAGGTTTGTCATGCATCCGTATGCCGGATGGGTAGGTTCAGATAAAGATTCCGAATCAATTCGCAATATTTTGGCTTCAGGAAATTGTTGTTGCAGGTAAGTTTCCAGAGTGCAAGTACTCCAATGGCTTCCCCGCTTCTGAGCAGAAAGACAAACAAAAGGTTTCCCACCTTCTTTGATATGCCGTTCCAAGTCTTTTACCAGTCTTTCTGGAGTGTTATCGGTATAGCTGTGGACTTGCCAGGATTCATTAGTTCCGGGTTTCCAGTCATTTTGAATAATGAACGGTTTTAGCGGTACTCCGGAGAGGGAAACTAAGTAATCAATCGCAACATCGCTCAAGTCCGCATCGGCAACAAAGACTTGTCCGTCACCTCCCAAAACATTCTGCATCAGGGTTTTCAAGGACTTGAGGATGGCAACCCGATTGTTACTACAAGTACTAGAATCTAACCCATGCCAGAGGACTTGTTCGACTTCATCTATAATCACAACTCCATCCGACCAATTGTAAGCATTAAAGCGAGCTTGAGAATCTGGATGCAAGGAGTCAAGACAAAGCCCATATCCCAATACAGCTTTACTCTCACAATCGCGCACTTCAGTTACATAGTTGAGTCCAAAGCGTTGACACAGAGACTCTACTAGTCGCACTCGATGACCGATAACTAAAACCCACTGTTTGCGATCGAGGGCTTGTTTAACAATACCCTCTAAAAATAAAGTCTTGCCCGTACCTTTAGGAGATTTAATGCCAATGAGTTGAGCATCCTCAGGAATAGGGAGTTCTCCCAGATAGCGACAATTGACCTGGATATCAGGAGGATAGGTAAGAGACGTTAAGGATTGAGCTTTCCAAGTATCGAGAGGTACTGCTACTTGGTAAGCCTCGTCAAATGCCGCTTGAGTGTGAGCGGCAATTAAATCATCTACGCCTTTCCCTTGCTCTGGATTCCAAGTAATAATCTTGACAAAACACTCTTGTCGTGATATAAGATAACCCAACTGTCGGATGGCAGCATTGACTGCCTTAATAGTTTTGGGCTTAGAGTCTTGGTCGAAGGCGAGATAAATTTCTCTACCTGGGGTTGCTAGTTTGAGTAACTGAGGGATGAGGCGAGATTTCCCAATCCGATTTCCCTGTTCATCTCGCGGCACACGATAGCCGCCAAATACTCCCGATAAACCGATCGCAGCATAACCTGCGGTGAGTAATGCTCCGGCCTTCTTGGCTCCCTCAGTAATGCATAAAGGAATTTCTGGGTGATTAATCAGCCATTGCCAGAAGCCTTGATCGGGTTGATCTGAGTCAATTTCTTCGGGGAGTACGGTGAGAGAATAGCGATCGGCAATGCGGTACCACAGGTGAAGGGGCACGCGCAGAGCAAAAACTCCTGTCGGCGTTAGGGGAGGATGTTCGTACTTAATCAACTTCCCAGCATTAACGCTGCGACGGGGTTGGCTGGGTTTGAAACAGCCCCAGAGGTCATCGCTGAGAGTGAGCAAGTCAATCCCGGAACACCACCAGCCTCCCTGTTCTGTATGTTCATAACGTTTGAGGATATGGTTGCTCACGCGACCATCATTCCGTCGAGGGAGTGCATCGGCGTAGAGTAAATAGTCTGATGGACAAGCCCCGTTTAGGGGTATAACGTTAAGGCGGGTTAGCTGGTCATCGACACAAGCTTCGCCCCACTCTTGGAGATGATTCACAGCGTCAGATATAGCGTTGGTCATTGAGAGCCAATCCTAAATCCACTACATCTAGTAGGTAAAGTGAATATTTTTAGGAAAGGAACACTAATTATAGTGCTTGTTGACCAATGTTGAAATGGGAAAGGGGGAAAGGGGGAAAGGGCATCTTGTCTGAAACTCTTGTGGAATGGGTCGGAAAGCCCGTTCCTAAACTGCAACTTAAAGCGATCGCTGCCTCAAATCCTAGCTGCCTTGACATAAGTGATCGCAAGGGGTGTAATCTTTTTCTCTACCTGAGTAATTACAAAGCGGTCAAAGTCAGTCCACACTCTAGGTTGACCAAAGACACAAGGTTGCAAAATTCCCCACAACTGACCGTCTTGGCGCAGATGAGAATGAATTAATGCTCTATGCCCAAAGTTTTCTCGCTCAAAATCCCGGTTAACGACCTCTGGGCTAGCCGTCTCCACATCTTCAACAAAGATGGATGGTTCGGTACGCAATGCTGCGGCAAAAAGTGGGTCTTCTTGGGGCAACGATTCTGGTTCTGCCTCCCAATTCGAGTAAGTGACATCAGGATATTGAGGACTGCGACGCCAGCAATAAGCAATTTTACCGATTTTAGTGTGGGGGTTACGCAGGTAGAGAAAGCAGCGATCGCACTGCAATACCTCAACTAAAGCTGGCAGTAAAGTGGAAAAGACAGCATCCGGTTCGCTGTCAGTTGCCAAAATTTTCTCTAAAACATCAGGTAGAGCTTGGTCAGTCATAAAATTGCGATCGTCACGTTCTGATACTGATCAAAACTTGCCCGTTATCAGCCGACAACCCACTTATGGCCTAAACTTTGGTATAAGAAAAGACCAATTTTCTCTTTAAGGTTTCGAGCCTGATATTGATGCTTCAATTTCAACCCCCTGGCTTTGGACAAAAGGTTGTAAATACTTCCTTGGGTTCAATGGTGTACTACACTCCAGTTGCCCCACCCTGGACGGTAGAAAGTTCAACAGAAGCCTTACCCCCGCTAGTTTTTTTACACAATTTTGGGGGTGGAGCTTCGGCTTACGAGTGGTCGAAAGTCTATCCCGCCTTTGCCTCAACTCACCAAATCATTGCTCCTGATTTGATTGGCTGGGGGCAATCCGCTCACCCGATTCGAGATTACCAAGTCAGTGATTATTTAACGACATTAGCGGAGTTTCTCTCACAAGTAGCAGATTCCCCAGTTCCTGTGGTGGCCTCTTCCCTCACGGGTGGTATAGTTACTCGCCTTGCCATTGAACGCCCGGAATTGTTCAAAGCACTATTTCTGGTGTGTCCATCGGGGTTTGCTGATTTTGGGCAGGATGCTGGCCGCAGACTTCCTCTCAATGTGATCAGAATACCGTTTTTAAACAACCTAATTTATACGCTGGGAGCTACGAATGAAGCAGCAGTGAGTAACTTTCTCGTGCAGTTTCTCTTCGCCAAACCGGAACGGGTATCGGGGGAAATGGTAGAGGCTTATTTAGCCTCAGCACAACAACCGAATGCAGAATATGCTGCCTTGGCTTTTTTGAGAGGTGACCTTTACTTCGATTTGTCGTTATACATTCCGCAACTAACGGTGCCAACGGTGATGTTTTGGGGAGAACAGGCTCTGTTTACCCGCAAAATGTTAGGGCGGCGTTTGGCTGCACTGAATCCGAAAGCGATTCGGGGGTTTGAGGTCATTGCGGGTACTGGAGTCCTGCCGCATTTGGAGCAACCGGAGGTGGTGATTGGGTTATTGGAGCGTTATATGCGGACGCTGTGAGCGCTAATAGGGGGTTTGGGAGCGCGATCAGCTCCGCGCTGTAATCAAGAGCGATATATTGAGGCAGGCGAGTACCCTCGCTGATTCAGCGTTGGGAGAAGTTACGAACTGCCGCTTGTTATGGATTGTGACAGATTCGGCTAAGCCAGGTGTTGTTATGGTTGCAAAGTTTTGAAAAAACTTGAATTTTGTATCTGATACGAATTTTGTAACTGATACTAGGCATATTACACAAGGGAGCACGAGCAATAGTGCATCTCAAAGTGGAGCAAATTTATCGTGAGTGACCAATTGCTTTGTAGTTGACCAATCAGTCGTGAATCTCTAAAACGAGCATTCATCGGTTAGGGCTGGGAAAACCGAACACAGCCTACAGCTAAACTCCTGCCCTCCCCTTTTCTCACTCAATCGATTGGCAAATGATCTAATTCACTAAAGGAGCAACGGATGGCTTTAAAGCTCAGAATTCTTGAAGATACCATCCTCAAACAGCAACCAGTAGACAGTAGTCAAATCCCTAACCCCGAAGACGTATATAGTCTTCCCAAAGGGTCAGAGTTAGAGCTGCACAGTTGGGACCCCAAAGACGGGCAGCCCCACCATTTCCGGGTTGCTTTTGCCAAAGACAGATTTAACAACAAAAATACCTGGTACGTTTTCACCAATCACGTCCAGATTTGGGATGACGAAACCGTCTTGCTGCCAAAGCCTTCTCCACCAGGCTCTACCCAGATACTTTACGATGTTCGTTCTTGCTCGACTCATGTGGTGCGAGGACTTGATCGGCAAGTGATTGACGAGATGAACTTCGTCTCTGGGAACATCCTTGTCAGCTTTGAAAACTTGAATGTGCGTCTGGGAAGTGCGGTTTGGCCTTTCCTTCAGCCCGGAGCCAAAATGGCGCTGGAGCGGGCGATTCGAGACCGTGGCATTCCGATGACGATGAATTCATGTTATCGAACCATTGCCCAGCAGCTAATTTTGTTCAACCACTACAGGGCAGGGGGTCGGTGCGGGATTCAACTGGCTGCCCGTCCACCTCGGAGCAATCACCAAAGTGGACTGGCGATTGATATCGAAGACGTTTTTGGCTGGAAACCTCACTTGGAACGGTATGGTTGGAGGTGGTTTGGTCCTGCGGATTATCCTCACTTTGACTATGTCTGGGGAGGACGTGACATTAGGAACACAGCAGTGCTGGCGTTCCAACGGGTTTGGAATCGATACAATCCCAATGACCGTATTGCAGAAGATGGGGGTTATGGCCCTTCAACGGAAAGACGACTCAACAGGAGTCCCATCGGCGGCTTTGGGGAAGTTTGGCTGGGTTTTGAGATACTACGATTGACGAATCCCTACATGCATGGTGACACTGTCCGCAAGGTACAGCAGGCATTAGCGAAGGCAAATTTTAAAGTTGAGGCGGATGGTGTGTTTGGACCCGGAACTCAGGCAGTGGTCAGGCTGTTTCAAAAGGCTAAAGGTTTAATTGCGGATGGTATTGTGGGGCCTGCGACTTTGGTCAATTTAGGGTTGGTCGGTCTAGTTACACCAACTCCAACTCCAGCCCCAACTCCAACTCCAGCCCCAACTCCAGCCCCAACTCCAACCCCGTCACCACCAGCAACTGCGGTAAAACGAATCTTTGTTTCTGCCGGCCATAACCTCAAAGACCCTGGAGTCGTTGCTTTAGGAACCACGGAAGCTGAGGAAATGATTCTCACCCGTAATGCACTCGTGAAGGAACTCCAGTCAAGGGGAGTAGAATTTCTGACTGTGCCTGACGATCTTGACTTGAAAGGTACTATAAGCTGGATTAACGATCGCGTGCTTCCCAACGATGTTGCTATAGAACTGAGTGGCAATGCGTTTAATGGCTCCGTCAGAGGGACGGAAGTGTTTTACATTGATGGTAATGAGGAACGGAAAAAAGATGCCCAAATGGTATTGGAGGCGTTCCTCAAAAAAGTTCCAGAACTTCGCCTCGGAAAACCCCTTTCGCGTGGCGTTAAGCCAGACACCTTAAGCGCAAAAAATCAGCTCCCCTTTTGCCGTGAAGTCGCTGCTTCCTCTGTAATCTTCAATCTGTGTTTTCTCGACAATCCGGAAGACTTAAAATTACTGCAAAATAATCGCGCTCGCTTTGCTCAAGGTCTAGCTGATGGATTGATTCAATGGAGTGGTCAAAGGGTAAGAACGGATCGACCCTCATCGAATTTCCAACCCATTAACATCAAAATCCAAAACCGTGACCATGAAGAGAAGGGAATTCTCGTTAACGGGAATGCATTTATTCCCGCTGACCTTGTTGAGAGCTTGGGCGTTAACCTGACTGTTGCATCCGATATTCGCCAAATCAGTTACGGCAATGTCGTATACATTAAAGCCGTCGATCTTCAGCCGTTTAATATTTCCGTAGGTTGGGACAACGAGACAAAAACTGTATTGATGAGTACAGCACCTCAAGTTGACCTTGACAACTCAGATAAAATTATCTGGTTTGGGAATGCCGAAGAAAAAGACCTGAAAAACTTCATCACGAGCAATAATCCAGAGGCTCTAAAGCAGTTTCCAGACTTAGCCAAGATTTACATTGAAGAGGCGGAAAAAGAAGAGGTTAATCACGACATTGCTTTTTGCCAGATGTGTCTGACGACTAATTTCTTGCGCTTTGGCGATGTGTTAAAACCTGAACAGAATAATTTCGGTGGTATCGGTACAGCAAATGGCGATCCTGCTGGTGCTTCCTTCCCCGATGTGAGAACAGGAGTAAAAGCTCACATTCAGCACCTTAAAGCCTATGGAACAACTGCACCCATCGAATATCCGCCAATTGTCAGTCCTCGTTTTCAATTTGTTACACGAGGGATTGCTCCCTCAGTCTATGATTTGAGTCGGCGCTGGAATCCCGATCCAGAGTATGGCAACAAAATTATGGCTTTGGTACAACGGCTCAATGGAGTAGTTGCTCCTGTAGAGGAGACATCCCAAGCCTTTTTCAATCGCCTTACCCGTACAGCAGTAGCGATGGATAGCGATGGGGCAAGTACTCAGTGTGCTTTGTAAAAGGGGAAAGGGGAATGGTAAAAGGTAAAAGGTAAAAGGGGAAGGGGAAGGGGGAAAGTTTTTTTCTTTTACCCCCTATGAACTATGAACAACCCCGCACCCCGTTCATCAGGTCGGGCGAAGCATTCGGATAGAAAAATCTTGGTTAAACTACAAAGTTGATCGCCCGAATGCTTCGCCCCTACAGCTATGGTTGTTGTTAGGTAAAAAAACCAACCTACATCTATTCCATCATTTTAGGTGTGTCACGCAACGACACAGAGAGGCTGGCATCCTGACCGAAAGGATATGGTGGAGAAAAGAAAGATTGTTGCATAGGGATTCCATCTCTTCTCATGTGGGCTTACATCAAGCAGAAGGTTTGGCAGAGGCTGAGTCGCAAAAGTCGGCGATTCTGTAAAGTGGCCCTGGTTGTGGTGCTGTTGGGGCTAGTTGTCCGATCGCTTCCCTATCTCGCGCCTATTCGTGCTACTAATTTAGTTCAAGATCGGCGTGCGGTTGAATTTATCGATCGCAATCATCTCCCCTTAGGCACGATACTCAGCCGCGACCAAGACCATACCGCAACAACGCCCCTTAGTCAAGTCTCTCCCGATTTTATTCACGCCATTTTAGCCGCAGAAGACGGGGAATTTTACCATCATGGTGCCTTGGAAATGCGGGCGATTGTGCGATCGCTCATCAGTTCCATTCAAGCGGGCCGCATTACCAGTGGTGCTTCCACCATTACCATGCAACTGGCGCGGATGCTCGAACCCGCCCCCCGCACCCTATCGGCAAAAATTGATGAGGTTTGGTTATCTTGGCGCTTAGTTGCAGGGATGAGCAAAGATGAAATTTTGCAAGCCTACATTAACCGACTCCCTATGGGGGGAAATATCTATGGTGTTGAAGCTGCCTCTCGAATTTACTTTGGGATGCCAGCTTCTGAACTCAATCTGGCCCAAGCTAGTTTACTCGCTGCTATACCGAACAATCCTGTTTATCTCAATCCCTACGAGTATTGGCAACCCTTAAAACGGCGGCAGCGATACGTCCTCAATCGTATGGTTAAAGATAAGTACATCACCCGCGAACAAGCCAATCGCGCCTATCAAGAAGAAATTGCGCTCCAGTCTCGACAACAAGGAATTATCGCTGCTCCTCATTTTCTATTTTGGTTAGCCAATCAACTGCCCAAAGACCATCCATCTTACGTCCAAACCACCTTAGACCGACCCTTACAGCAGTTTGTGGAAGCGCAGGTGCAGCAAGTGGTACGTCTCCTCGCCCCTAACAATGTCCATCATGCGGCTGCTTTAGTGATTGACAACCATACGGGTGAAGTCTTAGCCTATGTCGGTTCTCCGGATTACTTTGCCCAAGCGCAATTAGGTCGAAATGATGGGGTACAGGCACTGCGTCAACCCGGTTCCACCCTCAAACCTTTTCTCTATCAATTAGCTTTAGAAAAGCGAGTCATTCGCCCCAACACTGTGTTAGCCGATGTCCCAACCCATTACGCCATTCCTGGGGCTAAACTGTACAGTCCTGCGGATTACAGCCAAACCTTTCAAGGGCCAGTGCGCGTTCGGGTTGCCTTAGCCAATTCCCTGAATATTCCAGCCGTGCGGGTATTGGAACAGGTGGGTGTACCCAATTTTCTAGAGCGTTTGCACCAACTAGGATTTGAGCATTTAACTCATCCCCCAGACTATTACGGATTGGGATTAAGTTTAGGGAGTGGTGAAGTCAATCTCTGGGAACTTGCTCGTGCCTATGTTCTTTTAGCAAATCAAGGACAGTTTCAGCCGATTGTGGCTTTGAAAATGGGGAACGGGGAACGGGGAATGGGAAGATGGGGAGATGGGGAGCAGGGGAGCAGGGGAGCAGGGGAGCAGGGGAGAGTAAGAGGATTTTTAACCTTCAAGCCTTCAACCTTGCAACCTTCAACCTTGCAACCTTCAACCTTGCAACCTTCAAACCTTCAACCTAGCCTGCGGCAACGGCTACGCCCAACAACCTTGCAACCTTCAA
Organism: Cyanobacteriota bacterium; assembly: GCA_040756535.1. Classification (GTDB taxonomy): domain Bacteria; phylum Cyanobacteriota; class Cyanobacteriia; order Cyanobacteriales; family Coleofasciculaceae; genus JBFLZA01. Next base: position 5,479 of record JBFLZA010000112.1, on the reverse strand, counting down.
CCTTGCAACCCTCAAACCTTCAGCCTTCAACCCCTTCGACTTGGGCGTTGATTACCGATATGCTCAGTGATGCCCATGCTCGTGCTAAAGCGTTTGGTGTTGATTCGGTACTCAATTTACCCTTTCCAGCAGCAGTAAAAACGGGTACGTCCTCAAATTTTCGGGATACCTGGACAGTAGGGTTTACCACAGACTATACCGTTGCCACTTGGGTAGGGAATTTCGATGGCTCACCGATGCAACAAGTTTCTGGTGTAATGGGGGCCGCTCCTCTGTGGAACCGCATTATGTTACATCTGCATGAAAAGCAGGAACCTACTGCGTTTGAGCCTCCGACTGGTTTGGTGCAAGAACCCATCTGTGCTCTTTCTGGATTGCGACCGACTCCGGCTTGTCCTTCTGTGGTGCAGGAATATTTTTATCCGGAAGATTTGAGAAGATATTATAGTACATCGGATACGTTTTATCAAGTGGTTGCTCAAGGAACCGATGGGCAATCTCCACAATATCGCCTGAATTTACCGGAGGAATATAATGAGTGGTTGGCAATGCGATCGCAACCGGCTTTACCCTCCAGCCAACTCAAGATTATCTCTCCGGGTAATGGGAGTGTATTTCTGCTGTACCCGACACAATCAGCAGTGGCTCAACGCTTGGAGTTTAAGTTAGCTGCAACACCAACTCAGCCTGTGGAGTGGTGGCTGAATGGGCAAAAGCTGGCGACTGATTCATCGAGTTCTTTTTTCTGGCCCCTGAGTGCAGGGAATTGGACATTGGAAGCGAAAAGTGGTGAAATGAGCGATCGCGTAACTTTTGAGGTGAAGTTAGCAGAGAATCGCAGCACTCGTCGGGGTTTCTCAGTTGCAGCACCTCAAAAAGCGACAGATGGACACAGATGAACAAAGATAAGCTAACAGTCATCCAATCGATGCACAATCCCAATTGTGTAATTATTATGGGAATTATGATTGTGGGACGGGCCGGAAAGCCCGTCAGAAGATGACTAATTAGACGCAAAAACCATCTGAGGTGCAAGCGATCGCTCACCGTCTGAATCCATCACTTTACCTATGCCTAAAAATTCTCCATTTTCCTGGTGTACTCGCAGAGGGTGTCCCAGGAAGTCACTGGAGGTATCCGAGCACGAGATGCGCTGTCCCAAACACCAGCGATGAGCGTCTTGAGAAGATAAGGTGACAGCTTGTAGATGTTGTAAAGTAGCTACGGGGGGGATCGGCTCAAACTTCTTGTCTTGAACTTGTGCTTCCAATTCCTCGAACGTCAAACTATCTACCAAATTAAATCCACTGCTTCGGGTACGAATTAAAGACGCTAACGTGCCACCCGTATTGAGCAAATCTCCCAAATCCCGCGCGATCGAACGAATATACGTTCCCGAACCACAAGCGATCGCTACCTCGAGTTCCGGAAACTCCCCTGAATGCCAATTCAAAACTTTGATTTGATGCACTTCCACCGTCCGTACTGGCACTTGGGCCGTTTCACCTGCTCTCGCTAACTCATACAGACGTTTTCCCTGCACCTGAATCGCGCTGTACATGGGCGGCACTTGCTGAATCTTCCCCTCAAACTGCCGCAGTAATGGCAAAACATTCTCAAGCGTCAACTCAGATGCTGATTGAGTGGCAACAACCTCTCCTTCCAAATCATCTGTCGTCGTTTTTACCCCCAGCCGAATAGTTGCTCGGTAGGCTTTATTTTGCTGCATATACTGCAACAGGCGAGTTGCTTTACCTAGGGCGATAGGTAAGACACCCGTCGCGGCTGGATCTAACGTTCCCCCATGTCCCACCCGCTTCAAGCGCAAAAGCCGTCGCACTTTGGCAACGCAGTCATGGGAGGTTAATCCGGCTGGCTTATTTAAATTCAAAAAACCTTGCACAGTTTAATTCTCTAAACTTCCGTATATAAAAATAATCTATGTTTATTCGTGTAGCTTGGGGCAAGGCTTGCGCCTACATCTGTGGTTCAAAAAAACGAATCATCCCCAAATATTTTTTAATGGGGATGATACCACCTACTATATAAGAAAAAAAATGTCTTAACCCGATCTAATCTAACTGATATCAAATCCGCTTGATTGCACATTGGATCTGTAGGGGCACAGCATTACTGTGCCCTTACCTTTTGTACAAATCTGAGTCTAACCCAACGTCACAACTTCAAGCAGCCTGCAACTCTTTTAGTGTTTTCAGCGCCTCTTCAATGTGACCTTTGAAGTTGAACTGGGAGTTAAAAATATGCCGCACAACCCCACTCTTATCAATAACGTAAGTCACTCGACCAGGGAGAAGACCGAGAGTGGAGGGAACACCGTAGAGCTTACGAAGCTGCTTACCAGTATCGCTGACAAGAATAAACGGCAGATTGTACTTGGTCGCAAATTTCTGATGAGAAGCAGAAGAGTCATCACTGACGCCAATAACTTGGGCCCCCGCCTCTTTAAATACTTCGTAGCTGTCTCGAAAAGCACAAGCTTCGGCTGTACATCCGGGTGTATCGTCTTTGGGATAGAAATACAAAACAACGCTTTTTTTGCCGATGAAATCCTTGAGACTGACAGGTTCCCCAGACTGCGAAGTTAGGGTAAAATCCGGAGCGGTATCTCCAACTTGGACTGGCATAGTTACTGTTTGTTACAAACCTGTGTTTAATCTTAACATTTGGCTAGGGAAAATCGGACAGCGATCGCTTCTAAGGAGTTGTCCAAAAACAGACCCGTCTTTTGTAGGGGCACGGCATCAGCAGCATCCCAATCCTTGCCTAGATATTACTTCCTTCCCGGCAGAAGATTACCTATCCTTCCTCTCCCCCAGCTACCAAGAGCTCCCCCAGCTCCCCCAGCTACCAAGAGCTCCCCCAGCTACCAAGAGCTCCCCCAGCTACCAAGAGCTCCCCCAGCTTTTTCATAGGTATTCTTTGAGCGAGAAGGGAGTAATATTGCCGTGCCCTAATCAGGAAATGGCGAAGTTATTGTTGGACAAGCCCTAAGGTTGAGGAGATACAGGTTGAGGAGAGGGTGTTGGCTGTGGAGTAGAGTTCCCCGTTGGTGTTCCTTGCTTGAGTTGCTCCTCGGTTAGGGACTCCACAAGAAACAAGGGGAGAGGATATTGACTCAAATATTTAGCGTAGGGAGCGCTTAGGTACACCCGGTATTCTGAATTATTGGCAATATAGGTCTCAAAAAATGCCACGCCCAAAGCTTTCATATAATCTTTACCCAAATTTAAGCCTGGGCCAAGCACGGATTCTGGTAAGGGTATGTCATTTTCTGATTGTTGCAGCGTGGAAAAGTGTGTTCCTTGTTGGAGCAAAACTAGATACTTGTCTGGAGTGGTTAACCAAGTGAAGGGTCGAATTTGTTCGGGTAGGGCGGGTGCTACCGTATCATCACTGCCGGCAACGAGCATCAGTGGGGCTTTAATCTCACTAAACTCGGATTTTCCAAAAATCGTACTCCCTACTGGATTAATTGCGATCGCAGCTTTGACTCGTTCATCAGACAGCTTGTACTCCCTAGCTGGCAACTCAATAGCTCGGCACTGTAGGAGTAGCGATACATTCAACGAGAGATTCGAGGGGTCGCACTCTTTTTGCAATTGCTCAAAATTAATGTCTGCACCTATGAGTGCTAAAGCAGTGTAGCCCCCAAATGACTGACCCAAAACGCCCACATTTTGCACATTAATACGCCGTCCATAAGAACGTTGTAGCTCATCGAGCAAAAACTTGATATCCAAGGGCCTGTCAATTAACTCAGCGGGTGTCGTTACTTCACTCGCAAAACCATTTGCTACAGCCTGCAATTGCTCGGCGTTACTGCCTGGATGCTCCGGTACAGCCACAGCAAAGCCGTAGGATGCCAAATGAGCGGCGAAATAGGCAAACGTCGTGCGGTCTGAACCTAAACCGTGAGAAATTACAATTAGGGGTGCAAGACGCCCACCTTGTTGAGGGAGGTACAGATCGACAGGAAATCGGCGCTGACGACGAGCATCATAAAGAGTCAGCGTTTCTTTGGAAGAGTTGATTGAACCCGGTTGCCGTAAGTCCGGCGGTTGGGAGAAAATATTCGCGTTCGGGTTCATGGCGATAGAGGTTAAGCCTGAAGGCAGCTTGGAGGGTGCTGACTCCTGTTGTGACACCTCCGTCTGGAATTGCTGCTCAACGGCTGCGCTTGCTATGCTCGTTCGCTGGATCAGGTTCGAGAGCTCTTCAATCACCTGCAAACCCTTGGCGGAGTTGATGCGGATGCCATAGGTGGGAAACTTCTCCAGCACGTTCAACAGCGTTAATCCTTCTGGAGAAACTGCCGCTTGAATCAGCGCTGCCCGAATTGCATAAAAACCGGGTTGCCCTGCTTTGGTTTGAATAATCTGGCTTACCCGTTGTAGGATGATTTCTCCTTGGGACGAATAGAGAAATTGTGAGATTGCCAGGGGTTTGACATCGGCCCGAGCTAGTAAAATTTTCCGCAACTGTTCAAGTTGTTTGGAGTCTAAGCGATCCGTGTAAGCGGCTAATTCGCGATCGATGATGCCTTCTTTGGCGTAAGTCGCTAGAGATTTGACAGGTAGAGAAAATTCTAGAGGACCATAGGATAGATAAATTCGCTCTGCCCCCTGTGCCGATTGGGGCATCACCACTGGAGCGATTAACAATCCCAGATTCAGAAGGGCAAGTCCCAAAGTAGTAGGAAGTTTTCTCCGCTTGGAATCTGAAATCCAGGAAACTGAAGACCGATACGACGTTACGTTCAAACCTGGTATTTCGTCCAGACAGACGCGGAGACGTTCCTGACGGGGGACGCGGAGAAAATTTGCTACGTATGAATACAACTTGCTATAAGGAAGACAAGAGGGAACGGGATCACAAGAACACGATGAATTGTTCAGAGAACTCGTCTCAGCTCTGTCTGTCCTTTTTTTGCCAGTTTCTAATTCCCCCTCTCCTTCTCGGTTACGAAGGTTTAGTTGGAAATCACGCTGCTGCATTCCGGAATTACCATCAATTCTACCGAGCATCTCTCCTCACCAATTACTAACAACTAGTAACTAATAATCTTCCACCCTTCTTAACTCTTAAAAATCATCTTATTTCTTTCCCTTTACAGTTCAGCCTTTTTTAACAGTGCCTGTGAGCGAAAAAACTAACTTTTTTCTTAGTTTTTTGTTATAGTTGTTTAAATTACTAAAATCGCAAAATTTATCTCGCTGTAGAGATAAATTCCCCTATTCAAGCTCGTTAAGGAAACTTCTTGGCTGAAATAAGTGGGGAAAGCAGAGGGAGCGTCCACAGGCACCAGAAGAAGCATTAGAGCTGATCTGAGAGTATTGTTACTCTCTTAACTTTACAATAATTTATCACTTTAGGGCTATATATAATTTTTCAAGACTTGCACGCCAAACATTTAGGTCTTAGCTCACCCCCTTTTGCATCTATACTGAGCCACATATTA
>JBFLZA010000111.1:0-16924 GCA_040756535.1 Cyanobacteriota bacterium | reverse complement strand
ACATTTGAGGCCCAAAGCGCCGAATCAATTGAACAAAAGCTAGCACTAGCGCAACAGGCGTTTGAGCAGTACCGCAAAATACCAATGGCTCAAAGAGCCGAATGGCTGAACAATGCCGCTGATATCTTAGAGCGCGACCAAGTTAGCTTCGGCAAGATCATGACTCTGGAAATGGGGAAAACCCTAAAAAGCGCGATCTCTGAAACCCAAAAATGCGCTTGGGTGTGCCGCTACTACGCCGAAAAAGCCGCTGAGTTCTTGGCAGATGCTCCAGCCTCCACTGATGCCAGTCAGAGCTTTGTGCGTTACCAACCTTTGGGGATTATTCTTGCTGTCATGCCGTGGAACTTCCCCTTCTGGCAGGTGTTTCGCTTTGCCGCACCAGCACTGATGGCAGGAAATGTCGGCTTATTGAAGCACGCCTCTAACGTACCCCAATGTGCATTAGCGATTGAGGAAATTTTTAAAGAAGCAGGATTTCCCCAAGGCGTTTTTCAGAGTTTATTGATTGGTGCAGCTCAGGTTGAAGCTATTATTAATGATCAGCGAGTCAAAGCCGCAACCTTAACGGGTAGTGAATTCGCGGGAGCTTCTCTGGCAGCAGCATCGGGCAAACAAATCAAGAAAACAGTTCTGGAACTCGGCGGAAGCGACCCGTTTATTGTCTTGGAAAGTGCGGACTTAGAGGCCGCAGTGTCCACAGCCGTTACCGCACGCCTACTCAATAACGGTCAATCTTGCATTGCCGCCAAGCGGTTTATTGTAGCGGATTCCATAGCCGATGAATTTGAGCGACGCCTTGTTGAAAAATACCAGGCCTTGAAAATTGGTGACCCCATGGATGAGAATACGGATATTGGCCCTTTAGCCACTCCCGGTATTCTCCAAGACTTAGATCAGCTAGTCCAAGCTTGCATTGAAAAAGGTTCAAAAGTCCTTACGGGTGGAAAACCCCTAAGCGATCGTCCCGGTAACTTCTATCCGCCGACAATCCTGGCCGATTTTCCACCAGGAACACCCGCTGATGAAGAAGAATTTTTTGGTCCCGTGGCGCTACTCTTCCGCGTAAGTGACATTGATGCGGCTATCAAACTGGCGAATTCAACGCCCTTTGGATTGGGAGCAAGTGCTTGGACAACGGATGAAGAACAAGCTCATCGCTTGATTGATGAACTCGAAGCCGGTGCTGTCTTCATTAATGGCTTAGTTAAATCCGACCCGCGCCTCCCCTTTGGTGGAATTAAACGTTCGGGTTATGGACGTGAATTAGGCATTCAAGGAATTCATGAATTTGTAAACATTAAAACAGTTTGGATCAAGTAATCGAGATTTTTTTTAATTCTCAAGAACCTCTTGAATTTTAGGAGCGTATTACACTACGCTCCTAGCAGGTTCGATACTTTACTTTGTTAAAGTTGCGAGCCTCTATTGGCATCCCAAGAAATTCTTAACCTCAACTCACAAATAAATAGCAGGGGAAGTAAGATGGGCGAAATGAACACCGCTGACCTGTTAGTGCGCTGCCTGGAAAATGAAGGAGTCGAATATGTGTTTGGACTCCCTGGCGAAGAAAATCTCCACGTCTTAGAAGCGCTTAAGCATTCATCAATTAAATTTATTACAACTCGTCATGAACAGGGCGCAGCCTTCATGGCAGACCTTTATGGACGGCTAACGGGCAAAGCTGGGGTCTGTCTTTCTACGTTGGGACCAGGTGCGACTAACTTGATGACGGGTGTAGCTGATGCCAACTTGGATGGGGCACCATTAGTGGCGATCACGGGTCAGGTGGGAACGGATCGGATGCATATTGAATCCCACCAATATTTAGATTTGGTGGCCATGTTTGCCCCGGTGACAAAGTGGAATGCCCAAATTGTTCGCCCTAGTATTACACCAGAAATCGTCCGCAAGGCGTTTAAAATTGCTCAGAGCGAAAAACCTGGTGCAGTTCACATCGATCTGCCAGAAAATATTGCAGCGATGTCGGTTGATGGTGAATCGCTCGACAGAGATGAGCGGGAAAAAACCTATGCTTCTTTTCGGAGTATCGGCAAAGCTGCCGTCGCCATTTCTAAAGCGAAAAATCCCTTAATCCTAGTAGGAAATGGGGCAATTCGTGCGGGAGCAAGTGAGGCGCTGACGGAATTTGCAACTCGGATGAATATTCCGGTTGTGAATACGTTTATGGGTAAAGGGGTCATTCCTTACACTCATCCCTTAGCGCTGTGGACGGTAGGATTGCAACAGCGCGACCACATTAGCTGCGCTTTCGATCAAAGTGATTTGATCGTTGCGGTGGGTTATGACTTAGTGGAATATTCTCCTAAAAAGTGGAATCCAGACGGTAAGATTCCGATCATTCATATTGGAGCCACACCGGCAGAAATTGATAGCAGCTACATTCCCTTGGTGGAAGTGGTTGGAGATATTTCGGATTCCCTTGAGGAAATCATGAAGCAGGCGGATCGGCAGGGTAAACCTACACCATCTCTTGTTGATTTACGAATGGATATCCGCGCTGACTACGAATATTATGCCAACGATGATGGTTTTCCTATCAAACCGCAAAAACTAATTTATGACCTGCGGCAGGTTATGGGGCCAGAGGATATCGTTATCTCTGATGTTGGTGCTCACAAAATGTGGATGGCGCGTCATTACCATTGCGATCGCCCCAATACCTGTATTATCTCCAACGGCTTTGCCGCCATGGGAATTGCTATGCCAGGAGCAGTCGCGGCAAAACTCGTTCATCCCGATCGCAACATCGTTGCTGTTACAGGGGATGGCGGCTTTATGATGAACTGTCAGGAATTGGAAACAGCGTTACGGGTGGGGACACCCTTTGTCACGCTGATCTTCAATGATGGTGGCTATGGATTGATTGAGTGGAAGCAACAAAACCAATTTGGCGAGTCGGCGTTTGTCCATTTCGGCAATCCCGATTTTGTCAAATTAGCTGAAAGTATGGGATTGAAGGGCTACCGAGTGACTTCGGCGGAGGAATTGATTCCTATCCTGAAGACGGCACTCGCTCAAGATGTCCCGGCAGTGATTGATTGCCCCGTAGACTATGGTGAAAACCTCCGCTTTACTCAAAAAGCTGGGGATTTGAGCTGCAAGATCTAAAAAGGGGTTGAAGGTTATAAGGTTACAGGTTGCAAGTTAACAGGTTGCAGGTTATAAGACTGAGAGCAAATTTTCAGCTTTCAACTTTTAACCTTCAACCTTCAACTCTTTAATGATGAAAGTCGCTACTTGGAACGTCAATTCAATTCGTACCCGCCTAGGACAGGTGGTGGATTGGTTGCAGCAGAACTCGGCCGATGTGCTTTGCCTGCAAGAAACGAAAGTGGTGGATACGGATTTTCCGCGATCGCATTTTGAGAATCTCGGCTATCACCTCTACATTTCCGGGCAAAAATCCTACAATGGCGTTGCTATTGTTAGCAAGACGCCAGTAGAAGACATCAGTATCGGGTTCGCCCCGATCTTGGGTGCTGATGTCGTTGGAGATTTAGACGAACAAAAACGAGCCATGACTGGTATCGTTGGAGACGTGCGGATTGTGAATCTCTACGTCCCCAATGGTGCTGCCGTAGACAGCGAAAAATATCACTACAAACTTCGTTGGCTCAAGGTACTGCGGGAATATCTAAAAGCCCTCTTAGAAAAACAGCCAACTTCTCTGTGTGTCTGCGGAGACTTTAATATTGCCCCAGATGACCGAGATATCCATAGCCCCAAAGGCAAAGACAACCACATTATGGCTTCTCCTGCCGAACGTCAAGCCTTACAGGAAGTTTTAGAGGTGGGGTTAGCCGATGCCTTTCGCAAATTTACCACTGAGGGCGGTCACTATAGTTGGTGGGACTATCGCCAAGGCGGTTTCAGCCGTAATCGCGGTTGGCGCATTGACCATCACTATCTTACGGCTGATCTCTATGACCGGGCTACCAGTTGCACAATTGATATAGCGCCTAGAAAACTCGAACAACCGAGTGACCATACGCCGGTAATTGTCGAGTTTTAAATAGCAGTTCAGTACCAAAGAGGTATTTTTTTCATGTACTTAGTCACTGGAGCAACAGGACAAGTTGGACGCCGAGTTGTGCGAATTTTGCGGGAGCGAGAACTGCCAGTCCGAGCCTTTGTCCGCCTGACTTCTCGCTACACAGAACTGGAAAACCGAGGTGCTGAACTCTTTATTGGTGACTTGCGGGAGGAAAAGGATATCGCAAAAGCCTGCAAGGGGGTTCAGTACATCATTAGCGCTCACGGTTCTGATGGCAATGCTCAAGCGTTAGACTACCGAGCCAATATCGAGCTAATTGACCAAGCCAAGGAACAGGGTGTACAGCACTTTGTTTTGATCTCAGTATTAGGAGTCGATCGCGGCTACGAAGATGCCCCAGTCTTCAAAGCCAAGCGAGCGGTAGAAAAGTATCTGCAAGCCAGTGGGCTAAATTACACCATTCTGCGCCCCTCTGGGTTGTCATCAAACCTCCTTCCCCTAGCCGAACAATTTCGGCAAACGGGGATTTATCTGCTCATTGGCGACCCCAAAAACCGGACATCAATTGTCAGTACTGACGATTTGGCACAAATGACCGTCGATTCCGTCAGTGCTGAAGGGGCACGTAATCAAATTTTTGCTGTAGGTGGGCCAGATGTCTTGAAGCGAGAAGACATTCCTCGCATTTTCAGCCGCCTGTTTAACCGGGAGCCAATTATTATCAATCCACCTTTGCTTTTGTTTGATGGAGTAAGGAACGCTGTGGGTTTTGTCAATCCCCAAGTCAGAAAGAGTCTCGGAACGCTGCGGACATTGCTGGCGAATGAATTTTTCTGCACACCGGATGAAGTTGCGACTTTGGAATCCGTTTACAACTTGAAGCTAGAATCGTTGGAGAGTTTCTTGAGGCGCTACTTGGGGGCTTAGGGTCTGGCAGAAAGTCATACAAAAGTAATGTGAGGATAGGATGAAACACTATAGGGATGACCGACGTTCCTACCTGCCTTTTTGGTCGAGAATTCCTTATGAGGCTAAATTGGGAGCGTTGGCTGTCGTGGCGATGGGCATAGCGATGGTTGTGTTTAATGAACCTTCACCATCAGCTAAAAACCAGAAATCATCAAGCGAGAAAACGGCTCTTCAACCTGAAGCAATGTCTCCTCTAGGTGTACCAACCCCTCCTCAAGAGGGGTTACCATCTCCTGTGACTTCCTTACCCCAGTTACCACCTGAATTAGAAGGACTAGGGAAAGACCCTCTAACGTCCAGTCTTCCTCCGCTGCCTCAGGGTCCTGTAATCGATCCTCTAAGTCCCAGTGTTCCGCAAAAGAGTATAGATCTGCCTCTCTCGGTTAGTCCTTCCCCTGTCAAGATACCCACTAAAGGAACTCCATCAACTCGCGAACTTTCCCCTTTGGAAATTACCCCTATTCCATCTTCTTTACCCTCTCCATTACAGACGCTACCTCTTCCTTCTGAATCGATTGCGAGTCAAGAAGTACCTCAAGCGGGTACGACACAGAAGAATAACAACAGTTCCAAGAGTTCTTCAGTCGAAGCAGAAGTCAGAAACTATTTCCAAAAGGGGTGGAAACCACCCTCCGGCTTGAATGAGTCTTTAAACTACAGTGTGTTACTCAATGCAGATGGCACAATTGAGCAAATTCTGCCTCTGAGCAATGCTGCTGGAGAGTATATTGATAGCACGAATATTCCTAAGCCTGGTGGTTCGCTGGTTTCTGGTACAGATGGGGGAGGTAAGACTAGAGTCAACGTGGAATTTAGCCCGGATGGGAAGGTAAAAACCTCTGTGGAAGAGGCTAACTTGCCAAGTTCCTCACCCAGTTCTCCCCGTGAAGGTTCATCTAATTCTCTGGGTAGGGAGGCGCGTCCTTAAGCAGCGTTGTTGGTATTTCGTCCCGATTTTTTGCAGGTAGGGGAGGACAGGATTTGTCCTCCTCTGTCTGTATGATGGATGAACACAATATGAAGCCAGGATTCAACTTTATTAGTAATTCATAAATTCGCAAAAATTGATTAATTTGGTGCTTGGTAAGCCAAACTTTTGAGCAAGTTTGATACGGTGAAATAACACAGCCATAGAAAGTCACAAGTAGACTGGGTTAACTTCCTCTGGCGATTATCCCTACCTTAGATAAGGTTTGGCTAGGTTGGATTAGGGAAACCTTTTCTCGCTCTGCTAAGTGTTTTCTCTCGCTCTGCAACCTCAGATAAGAACTGGGACAATCTGTAAAAACCAGTCAGCTTCATTAATAAACTCATTAGTTGAACTATGAAAAACTTATCGGCTGACCCACGTTCCTCTCAAAAAAATTTTCTGGAATTAGAAGAAAAATCCCGCCTGGATTTTGTTGAATTGAATCGCGATCGCGCAATGCCTCAGGTAACGCGGCCATCCCCTCGCTTGGCAAAGACAGACAAGCAGGTTGCGATCGCTCAGAGAAACGGGTACAGAAATTTTCCTCAACCTGTAACTCAGCCTAATTCCGTGTCTTTTTGGGATAGAATTCCTCCTTGGTTGCAACTTGGTTCGTTTTTTCTGGTGGCAGCAGGACTAGTGGTGGCAGTGCTGAAATTCCCTGCACCATCGATTAATGAACAACCATTATCGAACGAGGAAACTCCCACCCAACCGCAATCGGTAGTCCCTTTTCAGGTATCGCCTTCTCCATTCCCTCAACCACAGGCATTACCCTCTCCTGTCGGAGTTCCTTCACCTCAGTTGTCGCCACAGCCTGAAGTCCCTCTCCCAGACTCTCTAACTTCCAGTTCTTTACCGAACAGCCAAAATCAGCCTCTCTCAACAGGTTCCTCCCCAGCAGAGATACCCAATCCCAACCCTGATTTAAATATTGAACCTTCCCTATCTGGAGGTATTCCCGCTCAACCACCCTCCTTACCTTCAGATGCAGTTGGGACGCCATCTTCCCCCTGTTCTTGTTCTGCGTCGGATTGCCATCAAGCTGTACCTGCGGCTGGCAAGGCAGATCAGAATGCTCGCGTTACAGAGGTTAGAAGCTACTTCCAAGAGCGCTGGCAATCCCCTTCTGGCTTGAAGCAGACGTTGGAATACAGCGTTTTGCTCAATAGCGATGGCACGATTCAACGAATTACTCCTCTGAGTAATGCGGCGGTAGATTATATGAACAGTACAAATATGCCCTTGCCTGGTACCCCACTGGTTTCTTCGATACAGGGGGGAGGTAAGACTAGCATTCATGTCGCTCTTAGCCCTGATGGCAAGGTAAACACATCATTGGAGTAGTTGAATTGGCTTGAGCTAGAGCGATCGCTAATTGAGTACGGCGTGAATGGCAGTAATTTCCTGGGCGGCTCATAATGCCTGTGCCGCTTGGGATTTTTTCAGGGATATTTTTTGTAGCTAGAGTAGAAAACGATCGCTAATTGAGTGCGATCGCTTTTTGCCGGATGGGCATTGAACCAGCGTCATCGTATAGTCAATGCCTAAAAGCTAGACTTAGTCCAAAATGTAAATAGGGTGGGTATCGCCTACCCTAGTGTTAATTTGTAGATTTACTTATGCCTTCACAAGGAGCGCGGCTTCCTCGTAAAGCTTATGAGCTTCCCTTGCTTAAGAGTCTTGTAGAACTTGGCGGCTCCATCAAGCTCAGCAAGGAGTTATATGACCTTGTTGCTAAAAAAATGGGGTTTGCTGGTAAAGAAATGGAATACGATCCTGTTCGCGCTCGTCAAACATGGCTTTATGACTTGCAATGGGTTGCAACTGAGCTTCGGAAGCGAGGTGAGATGGATGGTTCGCAAAAAGGTATTTGGAAAATCACAGAAAGAGGACGTGAACGTGTTCGGTTAGAGTGGGAAAGCTTCAAAAATACTTTTAATCTCAATGAGTACCTTTCTGAACAGCCTCCCTCAGCTCCAGAAGAATCTGAAGAATCGCTTGAAGTAGAAACAGTTGAGGAGGAAACTTCAGAGGAACTTACGGACAAGTTTGTTTCCGAATCCTTTGATGCAATCAAAGGACAAATCCTAATAGACGATACACCCATCAATCAACTCATCACAATTATCAATGCAAATCGCCATCTCATTTTAACAGGACCACCTGGTACCGGCAAAACAACTATTGCTATCAACGCTAGTGAGCAAGCTATTAAGACAAAATTTATATCAGGTTATGTGCTAACGACGGCAACATCTGATTGGACAACATTTGATACCATTGGCGGTTATATGCCGCAACCAAACAAGGAACTGGTTTTCACTCCTGGTATAGTGCTACGCGCCATTGAGGAGAATAAGTGGCTTATTATTGATGAGATCAATCGTTCTGATGTAGATAAAGCGTTTGGGCAACTATTGACAATACTCTCTGGGCAAGATGTTGAATTGCCCTTCTTTGACGAAGAAGGTAAGCCTCTTAAAATATGCCATGCGAAGGGATTAAGTAGCTATTACAGTAAGCCTTCTGCAACGTATTTCGTCGGTGATAATTGGCGGATTATCGGCACAATGAATACCTTCGATAAAAATTCTCTATTTTCTTTATCATATGCTTTCATGCGCCGCTTCGGATTTGTTCACATTAATAATCCTTCAAAAGCTCAACTATACAATATTATTGATGGACGAGTTAAAGATGGCCATTTAAAAACTACTGATGCAGAGAAGGTTAAACGTCTGCTGAATTTTACGCCCAGAGAATTAGGACCTGCTATTCTAATTGATATTCTTAATTATCTAAAGGAGCGGAATAGCCAAGAGGCATTCTTTGAGAGCGTCGTTGCGTATGTGCTTCCCCAATTGGAGGGTTTAGCAGTAGAGGCAATCATCGAGTTTTTTAACAGGACTGCAAATGACCTGGGCGACAAAGAGCATCAAGGACAAATTAAGCGCTATTTAACAGAACTATTTGAAATTGAGACTGGAGTATGGGAGTCGGGACAATATGGTGTAACTAATGCCTGATTGTTGGACAGATAAAGACTACAACGAAGTACTGAGTTTTGTTGAAAAATATTTATGGCTTTTTGTTCAGGAGAACGCTACTATCCATAAACCCGAACAAATTGTCTGCAATCTTGCTCAACTTAACTACCGCGAGTTGCGGCTCTTGCAGCTCATCTACTTTCTACTCTCTGAATCGGTGCAGAGGAGTATCAGAGAATGTATGCCTCGCCTGTTGCAACGCTTGACAAAGTCAACTGAGCGAATGATGACAGAATTAAAAGGTTCAGTTCGAGGCAATGTGGATTGGAACCTTACTTTAAAGCGTCGAGGAGGAGCAGGTTTTAGCAACCCGACAGTATTCGTAAGCCGGATAGCTAGCAAAACTCACAACCTTCCTGAAGTCCAAGCACTCAAATATCTGCTCACTCAGATCAACCGTTTGTGCGTTGAAGTGTTAGGCAAAATTCCAGAAGAAGGGGAGACGTTAAGTTACGAACCGAGCCAGAAATGGAAAGATGAAGTTCGCTCTTTGTATCATCAAAGCCATGCTTTTCTAAAAAATACCTACCTGCGGGATATTGAGCTGCCTACAAAAATCACTGATATGATGCTCCAAAAAGTACGTTGTGCGCGGAGTAACGATTTCAAAATTATTTATGAGAGTCTACGACTTTACCGTAAGCTTTTTCTCCAAGCAGAACAGGAAACACTACGAAACTGCCTTAACCAAGGTGTATTGAAACCTTTGAATCGTGATACTCTTTATGAAGTTTACATTCTATTAGTCACGCTCACAAGCCTTGAGCAGGCTGGATGGGTTCGAGAATATCTCAGGCTCATTGGATACGGCAAAGGGGCAATAGCGAACTACAGATATGGTGATCAGATCCTGCGAGTCTATTACCAAACATTGCCTGCTACTTTTGCTCAAAATAGCCTTTACACTGAATTACTGCGAAAATATCGACTTGATGTAAGCGTGAGACGCCCTGATATTCTTCTTGAGTTCGATGCTGAAAGAGGCGACTTTAAACTGTTAGAAATCAAGCGCACGCAGGATAAGGGGTATATTCTTGATAGCGTTTACAAGGTATTTGGGTATTTAAAAGACTTTGAAAATTGCTTTACTTCAGAGAAAGTACCTCAGGCAATGCTCGTTGTTTGGGAAGGTATCGAAGAGTGCGATAACTCGAATGATGTTGTTGTGGTTCTTACTCGACGCAATTATAAACAATTTCTAGAGAGCGCATTTATGAAAGAGAGATAAACCTTTTGATTCTTAATATCTTTATAATTTTGAAGCATTCAAAATTATAAAAAAATGCTCTATTATGCTTATCTAAATAAGATAAAATCTATTACTTGAGTTTGTTATGTAGGAAATATCACTTAACTGAAGAGTAGTTTAATGCATTTGGTGATGCAAAAAAACGTCGTATCGTGTGCTATTCTTAATACTGGTCAAGGAGCTTGGGCGTTCGAGGAACACGAGGAACACCTGGTTCAAATTATGCAACTTAAGGTTCGCTCATCGCCAGCACAATATAATTATTTGCTGGGTTGGGAAAGCACAGAACCACCCAGCGGTAAAATGTTTATCCCTTATCAATCCATTCTATTGGCTTCGGATAAGCGACGTATGGCTGAAGTATTTCAAAAGCATGGTGTTGCCATACCTCGAACTTACTTACTAGACTCACTTGAAGATGTGCAGCGTGTTGTTGATCTAGAAGCGGATAGCCGATGGATTTTGAAATGGCCAACAGGCTGTGGCGCATCGGGTCATCGTTTAATTGGGGCAAATGAGCCTATTCCTGAAAAGTGGTCGCGCCCCTACCTTCTGCAAGAGTTCATCGATTTGGAGAATCCAGAGGTTTATCGTCTTTATGGCATCGCAGGAGAGACGTTCGGCTGGAATGTGCGTCGATTTCCTATGGGAGCAAAATACTCACCTTGGGTTGCTCACGCTCAAGGAGCCTTTTATGAAAGTGTTGGCACTGCCCCCGCAGAAGCTGAATACCAGGCTCGTCAAGCTTTAGCCGCAACCGGTCTCCTTGACTCGTTTGGCTGTACCGACCTCCTGTACAGCCGTGATGGGCGTTGGCTGGTGCTGGAAGTTAACACAGATGGTATCTTCAATTATGTTGACCGAGATATCAGCGTTCCAGGTATAGCGGAGGCAATTGACCGCCGCTTAGTACAGGCATTTTGGGCATGGGTGGAATTTTCAGCTACAGATGGCTCCGTATAAAAATAGGGTGGGCAGTGCCCACCCTACTGACTACTGAGTATCCTAGTAACTTTAGAAAAACTCTTTTTCTAGGCTCGGCATATTGTTCATCGCGTCGAAGGCGATCGCAACTTGCTGTATTCCAGAATTTCCATTGAAAAATCCTTCGTTGTTAGTTAGAGCATCTTTAACAGCCCCTTTGACTTCTGCAACATCGATTCTCAGGTTATTATCAATGTCGATAATATCGAGTGTGGCGAGAACAGAATCATAATTAGCACCGACTTTACCAACGGAAATCGCCAGCGCATTCTTATCGATGACGTAGTTAATGCCACTTCCCGCTGCATCGCTAGCGGCATTGAGCAATGCTGCTGTTCCAGCACGACCCAGAGCATTGACACCGCCACCACCAGCACCTAGAGCGCCCAACAGACTATCTGGCACTCCAGAAGGAGCAACGTTTACCCCAAAAGTACCTTTGAAAGAGTCAGTAGTCTTATAACCCCCTGCCCAGTACTGGAAGTGCTGGGACTGCTTCCAGAATCCGGGTGTATTGGCTACACCAGTCTCTCCTGTGTAGGAACTCTCATCAGCGTCATCAACTGTTTTCGAGTTACCCAAGTCATCTGTGAAGACCCCTGTAACTGTACCGATATTGCTGTAGTCACCTGCAATCGCTGTGCCAGTGGCTTTGAAAACCCAGCTTTCACCCACATCCAATACGCCGTTGCCGTTATCACCACTGGCGTACTCAGCAGTGAAGTCGTCAGACGTATTATTAGGTGTGCCATTGTCATCCTTGACGGTGACATTGGACAGTCCCACGTTACCTGTGTTGTTGACTGTGTAAGTCCAGGTGATATCACTGCCTGCTACGAGAGTCAGACCATCTGCACCGTTGGTTACTTTGTCGATGTCAATCGCAGGGGCAGCACCGAAGTAAGAACTGGGGTCTGTGGCGTTTACAGTTGTGTTGTTGTAGGAACCCGTGGCTGTACCGATATTGCTGTAGTTACCTGCAATAGCTGTGCCACTGGCTGTGTAAGTCCAGCTTTCACCCACATCCAATATGCCGTTGCCGTTATCACCACTGGCGTACTCAGCATAGAAGTCGTCAGTCGCATCATCAGGCGTGCCACTGTTATCCAAGACGCTGACATTGGACAGTCCCACGTTACCTGCGTTGCTGACTGTGTAAGTCCAAGTAATATCGCTGCCTTCCAGAATTGTCAGGCCGTCTGCCCCTTGGGTCACCTTGTCAATAGCGATTACCGGATTGGGTGTTATCAGTGGAGGCACGTTGCCTTCAAGTTTGCTGCTACCATTACGATCTGACCCTACACTCTGCAAGCGCACGCCGACCTTGCTGAAATCGCTCACATCTAAGCCAGGTGCTGTGAGAGTGAACGTAACCGATTGGTAATCGTCTCCCTGACCCCTACCCCCTGCGCCAATTTGTACGGCAAGTTGATAGTTCCCTTGCTGTCCATCTCCGTTAAGGTTGACATTGCTGTCAATAACTTCACTGTTATCGCTAGTCGAACCCGAATCATCCAGAAATAGCTTTTTCACTCCTTTGGTGCCATCGACAGTGAAGTCAGAGCTGGAAAGACTAAAATTGTTGTTAACACTAATGCCATCAAAATCGGCGAAGAATCCCACCAAATCAGCTATATTGACAGACGAATCAACCTGTAGTGTGACCTGAACGGTGTCTGTCTCAACATCTGTTAGGGTTACCTGGACTTGGGCATTTGTCCCAGTAAATTCATAGATATCAAAGGTTGTTGAAGCCATTTTTATTCTCCTTGTATAGTTAGATACAAATTTGCAGTTCAATAGGTAATAAAATTCTGGAATCACTCAACTTGAGTGACCTTTAATTCCAGCCAAGGGTCACACAATGGGTTTATCCCATTGCTCCTTGAGCTTGAATCTTTATGCCGCTTTTGAAAATAAGCTGGGTGACCTGGGACAATACGACTGGGGAATGCGCCACTTCCTACTCACTGGGAACCCCCCCTGAAGTTGCCATGTTTCCACGCATCAGTGGTTCTACAGATGTTTAGCCCCTTACTTCTACTGAGTTCATAAATCTATCTTAGGGTAGATTTATGAAAAATTTGTGGGAACGGAATTTCACTATCAGCAGTCTTTCAAAGTTTTAGTTTTAATCCCTGAACAACTTGCCATGCTTTGAAAACATTGCCTTGCATGAGCGCTGCTGCGCCGGAAAGGGCTTGCACTTCTGGGATATTGGGGTTGAGCTTAAGAGCAGGCGCGATCGCATTTTGGGCATCCCTACCACGCCATTGGTACAGGTAGAGGAAGGTGAGGTAAGCATGAGCAAAGGGGTTTTGAGCATCTAGCTGCACCACTCGCTTCAAGGCTGCGATCGCACCTTCTGGGTCTTTCTGCAATACATTAGAAAATGCCAGGCCATAAGCCCAATCTTTGTTTTGCGGTTCCTGTTGCAAGCGGTATTCTAGGGCGCGTTCCGCCTGAATTGTGTAATCTTGAACTGGGTCATACTGGTTAATTCGCCCAATTTCATCAAAAACGCGATCGAGGGCTTTTCGCCCTTCGGGTAAGTTAGCGGCTAACGTCCGCATCTGCGTGACTAAATCTACTTCTGGAGCTGGTATTGGCGGAGCATTGGGAGTAATATTTAGCGTCACAGGCGGTACAGCGATCGGGTAGTTTTCACCTGTTTCCCGGTTCAGGTAAGTTGCCTCTAGGGTATAAGTTCCTGGTGCAACATCAGCAGGGGGTAGCATTGCCGTTGTTTCAATTACTTGAAAACTGCCCTGCTGTTGGTTATCACTCAAACGCCCGGAATATAATTCTCCCAAACCAATACCGTGGTCATGCAACCACCGTTGCTGACTGGGTTGGGCAAGATTATTTGATTGTAGAGTTTGCCTCTCTTTGGCTCCCCCCTTTGAGATCCCCCTCCCGTCCCCCTTAAAAAGGGGGAAGCCAGATGTTGCTTGCGCTTTTTGTTGTCCGGAGGTTGGGGGGGTAACGGGGGAAGAGACAGAAAGCTTCTTACCTTTTGGGGCTTCGGGGGGGATGGCTTTGGGATTTGGTGCTGACGGTTGAATTTGGGGATTAGAGAGAGTTGATTGGCTCTTGACTCCTGACTCGGTGCTTCTGGCTTCTTCATTATCAGAAATTGGCGGTACGTTCGTATCCCTTTTCCAAGTCAACAGCACAATACCCGACTTCAACTGCTCCCAAGGGCCAGACCATTCGTATGTTACAGGGATTGGCACTCCAGGGGGAGCTTGTGGCGGCACGGTGACTCGCTCTAACTTGACTTGGGAAAGACTTTGCGGGAAGGGTCTTACCTGTACTGGCGGTTGGATGCGATGATAGAGCTTGAGGCGACTGCCATCTGGTAAACTCCAAATTTTTTGCAACTGAAAGTCAGGGCTTTGCTCCACAGTTTGCACCATCATTACTTGGGATTCCTTAGGTGCGCCTTGATTACCCGTTTTGGTGAGGAACCAAGAAAGCGATCGCGCATCTTGGGGAATAAACTTTTTGCGAGTACCCACCTCACGTCCGTACACCTGAAATTTTTGCAATGCTCCGTAATAGTTGAAATTGTTGTGATTCAACTCCGGTATCCTAGGTAAGACACCAACAGTCGCTTTCAACTGTGGCGTTGTGCGAGAGATTTCCTCAACCACCTGAGGGTGAGGCCACTTTGCCCCAAGATAAGGATACATTTGAGCCTTGGGACTCAACGTCTGCGCCAAGTAAGCTCCCGGTATACCTCCAATGGGAAAGAGATTCAGGCACATCAGCAAAAAGGCTAAACCCACTGTTCCCCAACGCACTAGCCGCAAACGTCTAGGCCATACCGTCAAACCATACGCCAGAATCACACATAGAACTGGCAGGTAAGGCATGATGTAGCGCGTATCTTTATTGAAATTTGCTGAGCAGATGAAGTAAGAGGCAATTAGAAACAGTGCCAACCAACAAAAAGCTGAGAGCGAGTTGGAATTTTTCCTCCCCTCCTTATTAAGGGAGGTAGATTTTGGCTCAACACTCCTCCTGCCTCCTGACTCCTGAATTCTGTATTCTTGCTCATCACCCTTAGACTCCTCATCCTCGGCACGATTACGGAATGCTGGAAATAAACGAATACAGGACAGCAGCAAACCAACGAGGGGAACTAAGAGCAAAGGCCAAGAAACCGCACGGGGTAAGTCATTCCAGTAATACGTCCAAGCGGCGAGGGTATTGAGGGGAGGGTCGCCTTCTTCCGTTCCGGGAACGACAATGGCATTTTGGTAAGAACTGAACAAGTAGATCCAGTTAGTGCGGTACCAGGGGCCGAAAATGCAAACAGAGATGAGTAAAGCAGCGATTAACTGAACAATTTTCCCCCAAGCACGTTGACGCAGATTTGTAATCAACAGCCACAATAGCGGCACAAAAATAAAAAACAGGACAGTCTGCTTCACCATGATGGCTAGACCAAAGCAGACGCCAAACATAATCGCCCAAAACCACCCCTGCCGCCTTGTTTTCGCATCCCGCCAGATGGTGAGACAGCAGAAACTTGCTGCCACTAAAGCGGTTAGGGGGTAGTCATGCATGTAGTGGATGCGAACGGTGTAAAGTCGGGGCAACAGCATACACAACGCTGCCGCCCACAATCCCACCTGCCGATTAAACAGGTGTTTGCCTAAACCGTAGACTGAAACCAGCAAAATAGCACTGAATAGCAAATTAACCAGAAGCGCTTGCTCTGGGCCAGTGCCAAAAATTTGTTGAAAGGGAGCGGTGGAAATGAAAAGCAGAGGGGGATATTTAGAAGAGAGCATCCACAGACGCTGCCACCATTCCCCAGAAAACCACTGAGCCTGTTGTAGGGCGTTGAGATAATTTAAGGAGCCGGTGAGGTGGTTGGTGGGGTCCCAAGAAGGGACGGAACGGTTGAGGGCTAACCAAATGCGATCGCACAAAGCCCCCACGAGCCAAATTGCCCCCAGTATCTGCCATACCTTAAACGAACTACGTTGCTCTTTCTCTACCACGGCCTTCACTTGGGTTGTTCTAATCGCTTCCTCATTAGAACATGAGGATTGCCAGCTTTCTCCAAGCTCTCTTACTCTTGCTCGGAGCTACCTGTTGATAAAGACCTTTAATATACGAAAAAGTTACAAACTCCCTTCATAAATTTCCTGATTCGAGAGATTACTTCATCAGCCTCTTGATTATGCTACACGAAGGCAATTAAGCCCTTATTCTCAGGATTTCATCCTCTTGCCACTGGTTTCGCTCTATGCTGGTTCTCCCTGGCTATCAAACCCTTGCTCAAATCTACGAAAGTGCCAACTCTCTTGTCTACGGAGCCATCCGAACGCCAGACGCTCAACCCGTTATCCTCAAACTCCTCAAACAAGACTATCCCACGCCGGAAGAACTAGTGCACCCAGGCAGAAATAATCCACCAGTTGGCAGCTCTCGGAGCGGGGGAGCTGGGGAGCTGGGGAGCTGGGGAGCCTGAGGAGTAAGCTTTTACTTTAATCCTACTGAAGTGGTGGAAAACTTTTGCCGCGTTGCACTAGTGCGCTACCGGCAAGCGACTCTCATGGCGTCTGTCTTAAATTTAGAACTATCGAAAAAATCACTTGAATAATCACTTTTCCATCTGTGTTTATCTGGGGTTTCTTTTCTCAAATCCACTTTTTGGATAGGTTCTT
>JBFLZA010000110.1:0-16967 GCA_040756535.1 Cyanobacteriota bacterium | reverse complement strand
AATAGTAGATAATAGGTTGGGATGTCCGTAATCGAGCCACCAATACGTGAGTAATTTTCCTGGTTTTTTCGCTGATTTGTCATCTTTAGGAACAAACCCTAAGTTAGTCCAAAAGTTGTCTAATTTATAATCACGACGACAGCTTAGACCAATACCCCTATAGTCTTGAGTGATTTGCTTTAGGTAATCGACTAAGAGCTTTGCCACCCCTTTCTTCCGCTCTGATGGAGCAACACATAGATGAATAATAGCTATGCGATTATACTCAGATGAGTACCGATACAGTAAATAGCCAATACATCTTGATTGAGGTTCGACAGCTACAATTATCTGGCGAAGTGCTGCATGTCTACGAAAAGCACCTTCAGGGAAAAAGCCGAGAGTTTTTTTGTGGGCATCACCTAACTCTATAACAGTTTGTAGGTGAGGAGATTCATCATCAATTATTTCAATTTTAAACTGTGTCTCTTTCGTCATTTTTTCTACTAGATCAAGTGCTTTCTCGCCTTGTCCTGAATAACGACTTGCATATCGTTGAAGTTGAACACCTTAATTGACACTCCCCACGCATTAACCAGCGTTATTTTAATCTCCCCTTCCATCTCTTCCTGAGCTGCCGTCAGTAGCAACTTAGCAGCATAAGAATTTCACCCGAAGGGGTGCAGCGCTACTACTGGCTCTCCTATAGTGAGAGTTGATTTTGATATAATATGCCCTAATCCATGTATTTTTAACTAGGTTCTTTAGTAAAGGAGTGTATTGTTCACTTAAGGACTTTGTTGTTTGTTTACAACCATCAAAATAGTTAACTCACTTCAAGCGTCCTGATCTGAGAATGCTTATCACCAACCACAAACCTAGAAAACTCGCAGTAGCAAATAAAACGTTACTAATAAGAAGTAACTGACTAGTCTGTGCATTTGCAGAGATAATTGCCGCACCAATAATCAACGAGCCAACCACAATACTAAACGAGAGCCGATTCGCTGAATCATCCATACTCCGCCGCAGTGGGTCGAGGTCTCGTATCGTTATATTCCACTTCAAAGTTTCCGAAGTCACCCGGTCTAACAGTAACTCTAGCTGACGCGGAGATTGCAACGAGAGACTTTTAACATCAAGTGCAGTTCTCAAAAAAGTTTGTAAGGGATTGTCTCCGAGTAACTGACGTCGGAACAAATCCGTCATCAGTGGCTTAATTTCATCTAAGAGATTAATCTCTGGGTTGAAACTACGGGCAACTCCCTCTAAATTAGCCAGAGTTTTCGCATATAAACCCATATTGCTGGGCAAGCGAATTTTGTTATTTCGAGAGACTTGGAGAATCTCATAAAAGACCTGACTAAAATTAATTTGCGACAGGCTGAGACTGTAATACTTCCGCAACATGCGATCGTAGTCATTCGCCAACCGCGACAAACTCACAGGTTGTCCTGCTTCCGCCAACTCCAGAGTCAGCTGAGCACAACGCTCAGCGTCTAAGTCTACGATCGCTAACAACATCTCTGTTAAAATCTGCTGTGTGCGCGGGTCTAAACGACCCACCATCCCAAAGTCTAAGAGGGCGATCCGACCATCATTGAGATAAAACAAATTACCTGGATGGGGGTCAGCATGGAAAAAGCCATTGATGTAAAGCTGCTGAAAAAAAGCTCGAAATAAAAGCGTGGTGATTTCTCGGCGCTGCGTATCAGCATCTTTCCCATCCCGCTGCTCAGGTAACTTCGCCAACAAGATTGGCACCCCATCCAGCCACTCCAATACTAAAAGCTTTTTGGTTGTCAAATCCCAGTAAACCTCTGGCACCACCAACCGATCTGGGTCAAACCAACGACTTGTTGATAAGTTGCGGCGTAGCTGGTCGGTGTAGGTTGCTTCCTGAGTAAAATCAAGTTCCGCTAGTATGGCAGTCGTAAACTCATCGGCTAAAGCCACCACATCGTAGTCCTGCCCAAAGGCAGTACGAGACGCCAACTCCGCTAAACTCTTAATCAGTGCAATATCCTGAGCGACAACGACCTCAATTCCAGGACGCTGCACCTTCAGCGCCACATCTTGACCACTCTTTAAAGTGGCCCGATGAGTTTGCGCGATCGAACCAGCCGCAACTGCTTGAGGATTAATATTGGAAAAAATTTCCTCTAAAGGCTGTCGAAACTGTTGCCGCAGCAGAACTTCTACCTCAGTCCACGCTACAGGCGGCACATTGGCTTGTAAGTCGGTTAAAGCTTCAACATATTCTCCTGGCAACAAGTCAGGGCGAGTACTCAGTAGTTGTCCCAGTTTGACGTAGACCGGCCCCAACTCTACCAAGACGTTACGAAAGACAGCAGGAGGTGGCAGATTCGGTTCATCAGTCTTGCTTCCCGTCAGAAGTCCTCGCATGTAGTCCCAGCCGTTGCGAAAGAAGACTTCAATGATTTCGCGCTGCCGGGAACTGGTTTGAGTTAAGGCAAACATCTTTTAGAGCTAGAACGTAAAAAGTAAAACGTAATCCGTAAAATGTTAATTGACCTGAAGCATGAAACTTAGGTCAGTTACATTCACTGAATGTTCTAACGCTAAACTTAGCTGAGTGCAAATGTCCCTAGGGTAGAAAATGATACAGCTTGCCAAAATCCGAGGGTTTTAAACGAACTGAACGCAAAGGATAGAGCTGAGTTAAGCCAAGAAGGACTAGTAACTCCACGTTCCTTTGCGTCAACCCCTGCACCCTTTGTGTTTAAACAATCACCTTTACAGCAAGTCCTTTAATTTCGGGTCATCTTGGAGTGCTTTAACCACCTGCTTAATCTCCTGGGTTCGGTCTTTTTTCACAATTAATGTCACGTTGCGATCGCGCACAACCACGACATCCTCCAGCCCGATGGTCACAATCACCTCATCCTCACCCGATGCATAAAGAATTGCGCCTTGGGTATCCCTCCCCACATGAGTTGCTAGTTCCACATTTTGAGCATCCCCTTTGAGTAAACGCTCGATCGCATTCCAATCCCCTAAATCATCCCAACCAAACGATGCGGGTAACACATACGCCAGTTGAGTTTTCTCCATCAAGGCATAGTCAATGCTCTTCTTTTCGAGCTGGGGATAAGCCTCTACACCCTTCTGTTCCAATGCTTCCATGAGTTCTGGCGCATGAGTGCGGAGTTCTTTTAAAACCACCCCAGCACGGAAAATAAACATCCCGCTGTTCCAGCTAAAACGACCGGTTGCTAAAAACTGCTCAGCCGTTTCGCGATCGGGCTTTTCGGTAAATCGACTGACTTTGTAAACCGGCAATCCGCCAAAGGTTCCCGTCTGTTCTCCTTGTTCGATGTATCCGTAACCCGTGGAGGGATGATCAGGGGTAATGCCTAGCGTGACAATAGCCGCCTCAGTTGATGCCAATTGAGCAGCCGCGTCAATCGTTCGTTGAAACGCTTGCTGGTCTGCAATCCAGTGGTCAGCCGGAAAAAAGCCCACCACGGCATCTTCTCCATAGGTTCGTGCAATTTCGAGCGTAGACCAAGCGACTGCCGGAGCGGTATCGCGCCCCTCCGGTTCCGCTAACAAATTCTTTTGGTTCAGTTGCGGTAGCTGTTCTTGCACCCCTTGAGCCAGTTGGGCGGAAGTTACAACCCATAACTTCTCCCAATCTCCTGCTAGTTTACTCAGGCGGTCAGCCGTTGCCTGCAATAGGCTCTTGCCACTGCCATCCAAACTTAAAAACTGCTTGGGTCGCTGCTTTCGACTCAACGGCCAAAAACGCTCCCCTTTACCACCAGCAAGAATTACAGGTATCAAGGTTTTTTCCATTGGTTGCTCGAAGCCAACTTTATTTTCTGCTATATCCTAGCTTTTGCTCCATGAAGCTGATATAGAGATTCAATCATTCTATGAGCAGGTATTGAGTAGCTGGGGTTATAATCCTGCTTGAGATTTGATAGAAGTGTGTAAAACTGGACGCGCAAGCTACAGTGATTCCGTTGAGGTGAGGGTGAAGGAAAGTTTGGAACAGTCTCCAACCAGCTTGGGACTTCAATCGTCCACAAGTCAGAACGATTCTAAGGCTAATTCGGATAGCGATGTCGTTGATGGGCTTGGAGCCTCACCAGGGGAACCACCGCCTCCAGTCTCTGAAGCGACTCTCTCGCCATCCAACTCCGGCAAGCATAGCTCGTCAAACCGCCCCTTCTTTCGCTGGTTGTTCTGGGGAAGTGCATTTATCCTCACAGCGACGATTTCTGCGGGATTGGGGGCAACGCTAGCCCTATTCACACCACTATCACCGTTCATCGCCCCCTTAAGTCAAGGAATAGGTGCAAAAGGGGAATTGTGGCGTCGGGGCTTTCAGTACAAAGTTGCCAGACCCGTCAATATTCTGATCATGGGAATCGACCGAGTTCCAGAAGCACCCAAAAATTCACAACAAGCCTTCGATGGTCGTAGCGATACCATGCTGCTTTTGCGACTCGACCCCAATGATAATTCTGTGAGAATGTTATCCATTCCACGGGATACTCAAGTCAATATTCCCAGGGTTGGGATTGCCAAAATTAATGATGCGAATGTTGAGGGGGGCGCTGCCTTAGCCGCACGGGTTGTTAACCGTACTCTCAACGATGTACCCATTGACCGATACGTGCGCGTCACTACAGATGCGTTTCGGGAACTGGTTGACCTCGTAGGGGGTATTGAGGTTTTTGTCCCTTACCCGATGAAATATGAAGATGTCACTCAGAATTTGAAGATTGACTTAGAACAGGGGTGGCAAACGTTAAATGGAGACCAGGCAGAGCAGTTTGCCCGATTCCGTAAAGATAAAAATGGCGATATCGGTCGGGTACAACGGCAGCAGGCCCTACTCAAAGCCCTACGACAGCGTTTGGTTAGCCCCACTGTATTATCGCGTTTGCCGCAAGTGATTCGGGTCATGGAGCAGTATGTGGATACCAATCTCAGTCTGGAAGAATTAGTAGCGATCGCAGGTTTTAGTTTGAAGCTACAACCCGATGACTTCAAAATGGTACTTTTGCCCGGTCGCTTCAGCGATCCCAAGGAATTTATTGGTAGCTATTGGATTATCGACCCCATGGGGCGCGATCGGGTGATGCGCGAGTATTTCAATCAAATGCCCGCTTGGAGCTCATTAGAGGCCGAGAGTACACCTCATCGCGTGCGAATTGCCATTCAAAATGCAACGGACAATCCGGGACTGAGTTATCGGGTTGCTGAATATTTGGCGTCCAAAAACTTTCATAATGTCTATATCATCAGAGATTGGCCTGACCCTCAGCAAAAAACTCAGATTATTGTCCAGCAAGGGGATTTGGAAGCCGCAGCAACCTTGAAACGAGTCTTGGGACTCGGTAGAGTAGAGGCATCTTCTACAGGTGATATTGAGTCTGACTTAACAATTCGAGTCGGTGAAGATTGGCTAGAAATGAATGCTCAGAATCCTGAATAAAGTAGTTTTCTGGCTTGATTTTCTGTAAGCTGGAAGAGGCTCTTGGGCGCTAACCTATCTTCCCTTGTTAATGTCATTCAGAACACCAAGAGCAACGTGTTTAAGCAGATAATTGGTGTTGCTGGTCTATGTTTTTTAAACAAATGCTTCGCCTACCTTTGGGCGTTCAGGTAAAAGAGCATATTTTTATTCTAAAAGAGATTAAAACGCTTCTAAAACTTTTACTCCGATTAATTTTAGCGATCGCTTTGGCATGGCTCTGGATCGCGTTATGTGCCACTCCTGCTTATGCTTAAATCCAGCACACATAAGTACAACCTATAGCTACAGCTTCATCTGCAAAACTGGGCTTAAGTTGACACGCATAGGGAGTAATCAACCCACATTTATCGATCCTGTGCGATCGCGCTAGTCAGTCAATTGTGTAACGGATGTCTCAACGCCAGATTGCTTAAGCAGCAGCTAAATTTGGGGTAACCAGTTGGCTGAAAGCTTCCCAGTTGAGGACATCTTGCAGCAATGCTTTGTAACCAGCGACGTTGGGGTGAAGACCATCTGAACAAAGGTGATTCACACACCAATCATGACCCCTTGAGCGCCACAGATCGAAAATATCCAGGTAAGGAATCTGACGCTTCAGACAGGCAAGGCGTGTTGCTTCTTTATAGCGGTACTGATCAGCGTGGTTGAAGTAGAAACAATCGAGAAATGGCATCTTGGCTTCATCCACAGGCACCATGCCGACAAACAGCACAGGACACAGGACTTTGGCTTGGTCTAGTAAGGTTGCTACTTCCGCTTGGAACGGTTCAAAATCTGTAAAATTTCGCCCATTGGGACGACCAAGACGCGCCGAATCATTCACACCCATAGAAAAGATAATGGCATCCGGTACTCGATTCTTGAGTTCACCGCGACGGCGAAATTCGTGTTCCACACGCTCTTGGACTTGCTTGACACCATCGCCCCGAACCCCCAAATTGTAAAGAACATGACCAGGGCTATCGGGCGACATCCACTGACGTCGTAGTCGTTCTACCCAGCCACCGCCTTCCGGGTCACCAAATCCATAAATGATGCTGTCTCCGAGGACAACGATTTTTAGGGGTACTCGATGGGCTTGACGGAATGACTGAACGCTAGGAGCAACAAGTGTTTGCATAGACAATCGTACTTAGTCAGTTGATTGTTAAAAACTCGACACATTCACAAGATTTACACAATCTTACGCTATTATCTGCACCTGAGGATATAGATCTACTCAGTAGGCCCCATTAGCTTTCATTATTGACATTATTTCTCTTTGATGTCTGTAAAAGTTTGACACCTTTATCAACTCTTATATTTTTAGGCCCTTTCCTACTAAGGAGCTTTACAAGGTTTCAAGACAGGTTTTTTCTAAGGCTTTGGTATCGGGTCCTCATCGTAGGGTCGATGAAACATCTGTCCTCACCTTCCTGTGCTCTTGCCACTCTGGAGTCCTGTTAAACTGGAGAGGCAATCCGCCTTTAGCGAGGATAAATGCCTTGCGAGGAGATTGAGACTACGAATTGTTCAAACCGTCACGATTCTCTATAATAGCGACCTATGCTGCATAAGCGTTACCATCAGTTTGATTCCAGCCAAATCATGCTTCGTGCCGAGGAGCTAATCGGTGCAGCTTCCAATCGCTATCGCATTACGGTGCAAGTAGCCAATCGTGCTAAGCGCCGTCGCTATGAAGATTTTGAAAATATTGATGACCCAATGATGAAGCCAGTACTGCGGGCAATTATCGAAATGTCGGATGAACTGACTCAACCGGAAATTATCGGAGATTAGACAACTAAGGGAGTTGTCGATTGAGAAGACCTAGAACTGATGCCGTATTGACGAGTTCGGGTCTTTTTGCGATCGCACAATCCCTCATTCCCATTTCAGGGGGACTCCACATCATCTCTAAGCGTCGGCACCCATGCACTAGGCTTACGCCGACGCTACGCACAGTAGCTACCGCTACCGCTAACGCGCACGAACATTGCGATGAAACTCTTTCTTCCCCTCTCCGCGTCTCCGTGTCTCCGCATCTCCGCGTCTATTTTCAATCTAGGGATACCTTTAGCGATTGTCATTGGTACGTCTGTGAGCCTATTGGTGGGAAATACAGAAATTAAGAACTCCAATCTCATGCAGTGGATTGGCATACAACCTGCAGCTGCTCAATTTTCCATCCCAGAAGATGCGTCACAGCGAGTTTATGAACGCTTGCCGAATTTGCCGCGTGAGAACCAGTATGTCAGTAAAGAGACTGGGAAGGTTGATGAGAGGAACACACTTGCCACTCGCTTAATGCGGTATCACATTTTCGTGAAGCGCCGTCCTCCTATGTATCGTTTGGACTGGAAGCTAACCCTCGCGGATTATATAGGTGCGAACGAGTATTTGGTGGAATCTCAGTATCCCAGTGCTAACACCTTAGGGCAGAATCCCATGGAAAGCGATCGCGCTGCCATAGAAAAACTCACGCGTGCAGAGCGGGATGCTTTAGTCAACGTTTTGGTTAGTATCTTCAATCCCAATCGTACCCAACAAGCTCCTGGCTCAACTTCGAGTACCTCACCCTCTCAACCAACACCAACTTCCCCCAATCCCAGAGCAACACCATCCTTGCCTCAACCGGGAGATGCTCAATTGCTCATGCCTTGAGGGTTGGCAGGTTGGCAGGTTGGCAGGTTGGCAGGTTGGCAGGTTGGGAAGACAACTTGCTCGCCTTACTAACCTTCAACTTGTTAACCTTCAACTTGTTAACCTTCAACCTTTAACTATATGGAACGTCTCCTTAAAACTGGAACGGGTTGGCGTCTGGGTTGGAACCCTCAAGCAAGTGGGTATCAAGGTTTAGTGGGTGGAGAGGATTGGGCAGTTGAGCTTACTGAAGCGGAGTTAGATGATTTTTGTCGGTTACTGGGACAACTTGCTGAGACAATGTGCCAGATGGAAAGCGAGTTGATGGATGAGGAGAAAATTAGCTGTGAAGCCGAAAGCGATTTGCTCTGGATGGAAGTGGAGGGTTATCCCCATGCCTACACCTTGCGTTTCATATTGAATACGGGACGCCGTTGTGAAGGGAGTTGGCAGAGTCAAGCTGTTCCGGGGTTGGTTCAAGCCGTTGGGTCACTAAAAGTATTTTAAAAAGTTGTGTTGATTTTAAAAAGTATGATATTATCAATAAACGTGCCGGGGCGTAGCGCAGCTTGGTAGCGCACTACTTTGGGGTAGTAGGGGTCGTGGGTTCAAATCCCGCCGCTCCGATCGCGAAAAAACAGCCAGGAAACCCTTACTGGCAATAAGTCTGAGCCTAATACTTTCCAGAAAAATCTTGTGGAAGTGTTAGGCTTTTGACTATGAACGCTCGACTTTTGCATATCATCTGAATGCCGTCCGGTTAGATATCAGGCTCGTAATGCTGGCACAGCTCACAGGGGCCTATGGGATTGACAGCACAAAGTAAGAAAGCTGAGTGAGCATTATATCTACAAGTACTTTTTCTATCTACAGTGTTTGATACTTGCCGCAGTTGTTGTCGATGGTACTCAATCCAGCGTCTAATCTGAGCATGGGATTTGAGTCGCATTCGGTTAAATGCTAAGTTGCTCATTCCTAAAGAAAGTGTGAGGCAGTTAGAAAATCTATCTCTACTTCTTATTGTTCCTGCTATTTGCCTTCTTGCCATCAGCGTAAAGACACAAACTCTCTATTATAAGATGTTTTGGCGGCTATTGCTGTGTGTGAGTGGCGCGATCGCATTCCTTACCCGCTCACATCAGAATAGATTAGGCTTGCCACAAAAGGGTTAATACCGCTGCTACCATCAGCGGTAAATTAAGAATTCTGTCTCTTAGCCCGAGTTGACGATAGTAGTTTTCTTGTGTAGGTGTAGTGATCGTTGGTGTGAGTAATGCTTCTAGTTGAGACGCAATTACTTGATCTTCGACCATCGGTCTAGCAGTCTTTTTGGCGTGGTCGCGGTTAGTTTTTCTGCTGACACTCATGCTTATAGCAGTCGCCAAGGCGATTAGGACAAAGCAAAATACTGAAACCAAGACCCGTTAATCTTTTCCCTTCTGCCTTCTGCCCTGGAGCCTTCTGCCTTTTGCTATACCAACCTGTGAATTTTTAAGCTATTGGGATGTTTAGAACACGCTCCTGAGAAATTTAATCCAACTTGGGGACAAAATTAGTGTGCTATTTGAACTAAGTGACAGTAGCAGACACGAACACTCTTAGATAAATTGCGATCGCCCAAGCGACTTCCTGAATAAATTTTAAAACTAGAGGTGATAAGTACTATATCTACACAGATATAGACATTACTGATAAGAGGTGCATCTACCATGAAATCGACTAGTGCAGTGGCTCTGATACTTGGTATGTGGGTGTTCAGTGGCTGGGGATGGGGAGTGGCTCAAGCTGCTGAACCTAGTCTGGGGAGTTCTTTTGAAGAGTTGTGTCAAAAGAAAGCCAGTTTGTCAGCCGAAGCGAGAAAAACAGTAGAGGTGCTGTTAAAAGCCGCAGGCACAAGTGATTGTGAACAAGCTGCCGAGAATCTGTTAAGTCGCACTGAGCTTTCCCTCAGTGGCTACCAAATTACAGATGTCAGTCCTCTGGCAGGACTTCCTAACCTAGAGGTGCTTTACCTCAGAGATAACCAAATCACAGATGTCAGCCCCTTAGTAAAACTCACAAAAATAAATTGCCTGGTCTTAGGCAACAACCAAATCACAGATGTCAGCCCTCTAGCAAGACTAACCACTCTGATTCAACTTTACCTCGGTGGCAACCAAATCACTGATGTTAGTCCTCTCGCAGAACTTACGAATCTGGAGGATCTTGGCATTCCCGCTAACCCAATCACAGATATTAGCCCTTTGGCAGAACTAACAAACCTAGAGTCTCTTATTCTCATCGCCAACCCAATTTCCGATTTCAGCCCCCTACTAAAATTCACAAACCTACAGTTTCTTTACGTCGGTAACAATCAAATAACAGATGTCAGCCTTCTCACAGAATTACAAAACCGGATGTTTGTGACTTACATTCAAGGTGATCCAGTCGCGGAGCCAACTTGCCAAATCAATTAGCAGTCTACAGCAATTCGCTCCCGACAAGCAGGGTGGTGTTAGGGTCGAATGCTAAATCGGAAACACTGATAATTTCAATCTATAAGGTTCACTAATGAAAACTTTAGAGCATACTTCAACTCATCTGAGTCTTCAACAGTCAGCTATTGTGACTTGGTTGGTAAGATTAATTTGTGGTGTAGTTTTAGTTGCCGGGAGTATCGTCCTGATCATTAATTACATTAATGAAAAACATCTTCCGATTTTCTATGTGTCTGGACTCTTTGTGCTGTTAGGTAGCATCGGTGTATTTTTCACTCCACAAAAAACCTTTTACTTTGACAAGACTCAAAGTAAGTTAACCATTAAATCTGAAAGATTATTGGGAAAACATTTTCGAGAATATTCTTTCAAGGATATCTCGGTAAGGGTAAAAAGAAATGCAGCCAAAGGAAAGAAAGGAGAAGTCGTATTAGTATTCTATAAAGTTATTTTAGGAACAATATCTCATTCCAGAAAAATAAAAATTTCTGGACTCTTATCGGCAAGTTATTTCTGGCAGCGAGAGCAAGCGCTTGAATTTGCCGAGCTGATCCGTAGTTTTCTGAATACATCTTATGGAAAACCACTTCAGCAGCAAGTTTCTAATAATCTAAAGCAAAAGTGGAATGTAGATGGAGAAATTCCCATAAAAATTTTACGACATACTCCGACTCACTTAACTCTTAAAGACCAAGCTAAATGGATTTGGGCAGTGAGATTGATGTCTATTCCCTTTTTGATTCTTGGTGGTGTTGGACTCTTCTTATGCATTAGTGAAAAAAGTTTACCCAATTTATCTATTATTGTTTCTCTTGTCTTGGGTATTTCAGGGGTTTTTCTCCCCTCTAATAAAAGAGTTGAATTTGACAAATCCCAGAATAAGTTAAGTATCAAAGTTGAAAGGTTTTTATATGCAAAAAAAATGGAATATTCACTGGATGATGTCAATGTGTTTACCCCAAAGAGATACAAGACTCACGGAAGAGGATTACGGCATTACGAAACCGACTCATGGGTAGTTATTTTACAAATAGCTTCTCACTCCAAAAAAATAAATTTATCCGGCTATGCCTTTACTAGATATGCCGCTAGTGAAATTGCCGAACTCATCCGCTCTTTCCTAAATAAACCTTTGGAAGAACCACTTCAATACTAAGCATCTGGCAATTTAAAGACAATATTTTATAGGGAGTTCATCAACTATGAAAAGATAACGCAACCAAATCACAGATATTCGCCACAAAGAAAGGCTTAGAGAATATTACCTGTTCTATACCCATTGGAGGACTAAACATCGTGCAGATATTCCCCTACAAAACCTTTACCATTCAAACCCAAGATTCAGCGTCGCATATTATCGAAAAGCTAAGGACTAAGGTTGGCTCTCCAAAAGTATTTCGAGAAGATTTGTGTAGCGACCATGCTCCCTATGCAGGAACGATTTCCAGCTCTGGATTTAAGCTCCGTCGTATTCGCTACACCGAAACATCTTTTTTACCCCATAAACCGTTTTGCTTACCTTATATTCGCGGAAAATTTGAGTTTTTAGCCGATAAAACAATTATTTATATTGCCATGAGGTTTGCTCGCGAAGTCATCTTTTTTTTAGTTTTTTGCTTTTTAGCCTGCTCTACCCTCGTGTTTCTCGTGTTTCTTTCTATGGGGACTGTCTTTGGGTATAGGCTTATACTCGACACTTTGCCATTTTTTACAATACCCATTGTCACATTATTGATATTTCGGGATGTGTTTAAAAACCAGGCAAATCATATCTATGAGGAGTTAACCCAGATAATTATAGGATAATCACTACGACACAAAAAATTAGAGCCTCGTCAATCTGGAATGATGATGCACAAACGTCTCATCAATGCTCTTGCTGTTATTGTCGCAGGGTCTTTAGGTCTATCTGCTATTATCCTGCCACTACAAGCAAGAAGCCAGGAAACAACCCAATCCTGCAAAATAGCTCTGTCAGATGCCAAAAACCGCATCGAACAGGGGAGAGATATCACTGCCATCGCAACTGTTACAGACGGCAGTGAACGCTATCCCGATCACCCCGATAATCGTCCAAAAATTATTTGGATCGAAGTTGATGGTAATGCTGCTGACTCAGTGATGGAATCGCCAGTGTTTCAAAAAGCGATCGCATCAGAAATCATCAAATCCTGCAATTCTGTAGGTGCAGTTACCTTTATTCGATATCAAACTGGATGGTCTTCCACAGTGGGTTTGAAGAGAGATGGCAGTATCCAAAACTTTGAATGTATAGAACACGATCCTGAGAAAGGCAGTCCGTCTTGGGGACAAAATTGGTGTGATCTTTGAGCTAGGTGACAGTAGCAGACACGAGCGCTATTAGATAAAGTGCGATCGCTCAAGTTACTTCTTGCATAAATATTAAAGCTAGAGGGAATGAGGGCTATACCCAATTAATAAGTAAAGGTATCCAGCAATGAAGCTAAAAACTTTTGTAACAATCGTCACTTTAACAGCTTTTTCCATTCTCCTAACTCAATCATCAATAGCCTATGCCTGTGAGGAGGAAAACAGTACTCCGGCTCAAAGCTTAAAAACGATTCGTGATGACCAATCAGGTTTAGTGTTCGAGGTAGCCAGTAATTATCGAGCAGTGCCAAAAAGTCAAACAGAGGGTGGAGTCTGGAAAGAAATCTATATTATGGAACCTACTGCCTACTGTTACTTGCAAATTCCTAACTCTGTTGAATCGTCCGAAGCTTTGATGGGTGCTAACTACGTTTTAATCCAGCTCTTTAGTGGATCTCGTGAGGATGTAACAGCTTTTTTGGATAGGTTTGAGTTAAACCCAAGATATTACCAAGAAGTATCAATTAACGGAAGCAAGGCTTTAGTGGGAAACGATGTTGTTGCTATTAATCACCCAAATGGTCAATATTGGGCAATTATTCATGATACAACCTCAGACAATCTAAGTTGGGCATCAGATTTTACTCAATTTTCACGTAACAACCAAGTTTTACTGAACCAAATTTACCAGTCTATTCGGTGGAAGAATCCTTAAACGAGTACAACTTTATTGAGCAGAGTCAAAGATAAATGAAAAAACAGCTCAGTGGCATTGCAATCGCGATCACCTTTGGCATAGGTACTCAGTTTGCTTATGCACAAACTCACTCACATCTAAGCGATGAAGAACTCCAAAAATTGATGCCTGATTTTCAGCGTCAAGTCGAATATTGGAATCAATATGAGGAACCTGAACGTCAGAACGAAGCCAAGGCGTTTGCAGAAAATTGGTCACGCCGCGATCCAACGGTAGCTCCTTTTCTGGGAAAATGGGCAGCAATTGAAGAAACAATGGACATTTATCCTTCAACAACAGAGGGTCAGGTCTGTATTATTAGTGCATTTAGCACACCAAATCCTGAGGTTGAATTGAATTTAGGCAAGGTTTTAAACCAGCAAATTTACACTAATGCGGGCAAAGTTATCATCCAGGAGGGAAATTATGTAGGAATTGCAGGAAAGTATGAAAATAAGACAAGCATTTATGTTTATCGTTTGATTGCACCTGCTGAAGTGCCAAGCAATTCATCTTTGAGCGCTTGGCGTGGAAGCGATCGCGTAATTGAACAATTTCATGCAGCAGGCTGTATTGCCGAAGCGTCCAATGAAGCCTTAGAGCAAAAGCAGATAGATGCAAGTGCTGTTTCAGCTCGTATTTGTACTCGTGAGCCAGGTTCCAGCGTAACTTTACAAAAAGCCTTTATCCTGCCACTACAGGCAAGAAACAAGGAAACAGGACAACCTTGTGAAGTAGCTCTGTGAAATGCTAAAAAGCGTATCGAACAGGGGAGAGATATCACTGTCACAACGGACATTAGAGATGGCAGTGAACTCTATCCCGATCACCCTGATGGTCGTCCAACGATTATTTTGCTGATAGTTGATGGTAATGCGGCTGACTCAGTGATGGAATCGCCAGTGTTTCAAAAAGCGATCGCATCAGAAATCATCAACTCTTGCAATTCTGTTGGCGCAGTTACCTTTGGTCGAAAGAGGAAGATCGGGGAATGTCTATTCCCTATGAATCTTTCATAGCTGGTTCGATTTATGGAGGTCTAATATTCTCGTTTCAAGATAGTATTGTTAATCAAATTTTTCTAGGTGCTGCGGCGGAATAGCTTGGGGGTGAGAAAATTACGAAAAATTATCCAGGTAAACATCATGAATAAGACGATTGCACTAGTCTCTAAAGTTTTTGGGTTAGGAGTAGCTATTATTGTCCTAACGTTTTTAACTTTAGAGAGGGCGACTGACATAAATTTTGCCGAAAAGTTTGATCAAGAACATGCAGAGCTAATATTAAAAGGGAATCTCAAGAAGTGCCCGAAAGTCATTTATACAGGAAGGGAATATGGAGAAGGAATTGTAACGGTTAAATGCAGTAACGGTAAAGCCTACGTAATATACCACCACATCTCTTGTCAATCCCACAGTTCTAGTAATTCAAATTTTCTGTTAGATTTTATTGGTATTTCTGGTTCGAGCATAGAAGAAGTAGACTTCAATACGTTAAAATCCAAGGGGCAGTAGGGGCGTAGCATTTGAGCGACAATTTAAGTACATAAGCCCAAGTGTATCTATCCAAATGCTATGAAGAACCTGAGCGTCAGAGAGAAGCAAAGGCGTTTGCAGAAAATTGGTCACGCCGCGATCCAACGGTAGCTCCTTTTCTGGAAAAATGGGCAGCAATTGAAGAAACAATGGACATTTATCCTTCAACAACAGAGGGTCAGGTCTGTATTATTAGTGCATTTAGCACACCGAATCCTGAGGTTGAATTGAGTTTAGGCAAGGTTTTAAACCAGCGAATTTACACTGATGCGGGCAAAGTTATCATCCAGGAGGGAAATTATGTAGGAATTGCAGGAAAGTATGAAAATAAGACAAGCAGGGAATGGATACTATATCCAGTTACTAAGGAAAGAGATAAATGAAAAAACCGTTCAGTAGCATTGCACTCACAATCGCCTTTAGCATAAGTCCTCAGATTGCTTATGCACAAACTCACTCACATCTAAGCGATGAAGAACTCCAAAAATTGATGCCTGACTTTCAGCGTCAAGTTGAATATTGGAATCAATATGAGGAACCTGAACGTCAGAAAGAAGCCAAGGCGTTTGCAGAAAATTGGTCACGCCGCGATCCAGCCGTAGCTCCTTTTTTGGGATCATGGGCAGGGTGGGAACAAACAATGGGCATTTATCCTTCAACAACAGATGGTCAAGTCTGTATTATTGCCACAGACGATACTGCAAAAGTAGTTGGCTTTGCATTAGGCAATGTTTTGAATCAGCGCATTTATGATGGCAGTGGAGTCACTTTCCGGCAGGGAAATTATGTGGGAGATGCATGGAACAAGGACAATCCTACGGGCGAAGCAGGCGTTCATGCTTATCGTTTGTTTGCACCTGCTGAAGTACCAACCCGTGCATACTGAAGGGATTGGGATGAAGGCGCTCGCATAATTGAACAATTTAAGGCAGCAGGTTGTATTGCCGAAGCTTCCAAGTAATAGCGAGTTACGAAACACAATTAAGAGAAGATAAAAAGAATGCTTAAACCTTTTATAAGAATCTTGAAGTACCTTTTCCTCGAATACAACCAAATCACAGATTTTAGCCCTCTAGCAGGACTAACAAACCTGAAGCACCTTGTTCTTGAAGGTAATCCGATTCCTTTGGATAGCTCTCAAGGAGCACAGCCAACGTGTCCTATCCGACTTATCTATTGTCGGTAGAGCGAAACGTTTCGTTTCAGGAGCGAGCGTCTGCCTTCTGCATCCCGCAATGCTTAAGTTCAAAACTACTAGCTTTATCGATTATTACTGCCTCATAAATTAATCAATCTACAGGAAAAATTATGCTTGATAGAACCCATTTATTCTCTTGTTTTTTATTGACAACCCTGAGCATCAGTTGTAGCCAATCTCCAGAAATATCGGTTATCCAACAATCTGCGATCGCTTCAACCAATCCTATTACCCAGCAGGTCAGCTCAACTACAAAAAACTCCGACACCCCAAATAAAATTGCACAAAATTTCAACGCCACTGTCAAGCAAAATGAAACTCACAATCAAATTTTATTAGAAGCGATTGAAAATCAAGACCTTGAGGGAGTGAAAGCTGCATTAGCGAATGGTGCAGATGCTAATGCCGACAATCCAGCAGGTATCACAGCATTGATGTTTGCTGCAATGAATGGAAATTTAGATATCTTTAATGCTTTGTTGGAGGCTGGTGCAGATGTCAACCTTGACAGTGGTGAAGGTGAAACTGCCCTCATGTATGCAGCAGTAGGTGGACATCTTGAAATAGCTCAGATTCT
>JBFLZA010000109.1:0-17024 GCA_040756535.1 Cyanobacteriota bacterium | reverse complement strand
GGAGGTATTGAGGGGGAATTTGCAAGTCGGTTCTGCCCCAATGCCCCAGTGCTAAGGAATCTGACGCAGCCCAGAACGTCTTTAGATTTGGGAAAGTACGCCAGAGATACTCATCATTAGGCCCGAGAATTTGGGCAGCACCACCGCTACAAGGTTTACCGCCAATGGGGTCATCCATGGAATACATAAAAGCAAAAGTCTGACCGCAGTCGGGCAAGGTAACACGGTAGTACCAACCTTCAAAGAAGCGGGAACTTGTTCCATCCCAGTGATAGCCACTATGAGGCGTTTGCAGAAGTTTTACCATAAGACTTTAAACTCAGAAACTGCTTTAATGTATAGAGTTATTTCGCTAGCATTCCATCTTTTGGATGAATAGCTATTATTAATCCCATCCTGGAACATTAACAACTGGATTAAGGGAGAATTTTTCCGGAGTTGGGTAATACAAAAACCGTTACCAACCAACTTTAAGAGCACAAGCAACATGAAAGTAAACCTCTAATAGATTGGCGTAAAGCCTTATAGGCATACCATTGCTTACCGTGTAAGTTTATGGGGCGAGCGATCGCCTCTCGGTGGAACTTGAATCATTGGCGCAACAAGGTGGGTTAGCAGCATGACTAACGCATTGCGCCTCCCGTTATTCTGCCAGAGTGACATGAATAACAGCAGGGCTGTAACTCAAACAAGATAAGAGTTATAGCCCTGCATTGAGGTCGCTTAAAACAATCTTGAAGGTGACAGTTTAACAAACACAAAAGGATGAATCTACCTCTAAGTAGGATTTTATACCATGAAAATCTTGCTAAGTATAATTTTAGGAGCGGTGCTTAGCGGCATCCTCCTCTACTTACTGTTGACCCCCTCAGGTCGGACTTCTCTGAGATCTGCACGAGCATGGGGATACACAGCAAAGGACAACTTAGCTAAAAAGCTTAAACTTCTAAGCCAGCTTCCTGAGAAGCAGAAGCTTCAAAAACCCAAATCCTCATTGCATGTGTCCAAAAACACGAGCCACTCAGTGAGGATACAGTGGAACCTGAAGTCTCTCACCCTTACCCGCTTGCTATCAAAGGGGTCAAGAGGAATAGCAATCGCCTTGATCGCGATCACAGTGATTCTAGCCGGACATTTTGCCTCGGCACAGGTAACCTCAGAGCCGCCTTCGCTTAAAACCGTTACAGTTCCGAAGCCGTCAGCGCAACAACTCGCAGTCTTTATCAAAAATGAGGCAGCTGCGATCGCACTGGGAAAAGCCTTCTTCTGGGATATGCAAGTTGGAAGTGACGGTGTCACAGCGTGTGCGACTTGTCACTTCCATGCCGGAGCAGACAGTCGGTCAAAAAACCAAATCAGTC
Source organism: Cyanobacteriota bacterium (assembly GCA_040756535.1). Taxonomy (GTDB): domain Bacteria; phylum Cyanobacteriota; class Cyanobacteriia; order Cyanobacteriales; family Coleofasciculaceae; genus JBFLZA01. The sequence goes on along the minus strand of JBFLZA010000109.1, from coordinate 15,663 downwards.
CAGGTTTGTTGCGCGTAAATAACACTAAGGCGGCGAATCCTGATACTACATTCCAAACAGGTGGGGCAAACTATCAGCTCACAGCGGACGACTTCCCATTCCACAAGCTTGAGAAGCCGGATGACCGTACTTCAACGATTGTGAGACATAGCAATGACATTGTCTCCTCTCAGGGAGTCTTCAATTCCGAATTCAAGGATGTGGTTCCCGGCAGTGACAAGGACATAGTAGAGTACAAACCGGATCAAGATGGATTCCGAGTGGGAAATACCAACGTCCGCCGGGTGGAACCCCGCAATACGCCAACCGTGATCAATGCGGTTTATAATTTCCGCCAATTCTGGGATGGACGGGCTCAGAACGTTTTCAACGGAGTGAATCCTTTTGGGACAAGAGACCCCAATGCTATAGTTTACAGAGCCAAAAACCCAGCCAAGCTAGAAGAGTTCAAAGTCAACCTCAAGAATTCCAGCCTTGCTTCGCAGGGTGTTGGGCCGCCCTTGAGTTCATTTGAGATGTCTGCTGATGGTCGCGCATTCCAGGAAATCGGCGACAAGTTGGGCCCCACCGATAAAAAAGACAAGACAGCTGCCAAGGGCAAGAAACTCCCCAGGAAGATGGGTAAGAGAATACTTCCCCTAAGAGTTCTTGGAAAGCAGAACGTAGCTTCTGATGACAGCGTCTTAGGTCAATACAAGAATCCTTCTGGAAAAGGTCTCAAAGATACCTATGACAAGATGATCCATGCAGCGTTTAAAGACGATTGGTGGAAGTCCAATCGAGTAATCATTATCAATCCTGCTGACAACAGCCGTACCATTGCGAACAAGCCGGATCGCAACTTGACCACTCAAGAATATACCTTGATGGAGTACAACTTCCCGCTCATTTTCGGGCTGGCAGTTCAGATGTATGAGTCAACACTGGTATCCGATAATGCACCTTACGACCAGTACAAGGAAGGGAAGATTAACCTGACTGCCCAACAGAAGCAGGGCCTCAATCTTTTTATAAACCCGCCGCCCCCGTTTGGAAATGGGGCGGGATGCATTTTCTGCCACGGGGGACCGGAATTCACGGCTGCTTCAGTTTCAAACGTGCAGACAAATGGACGGCTCACACGTATACCTGGGACAAACATTATTGAAGACACTGGCTTCTTCAAGATTGGTGTCACGCCCGAGCTGGAAGACCTCGGCGTGGGCAGTAACGACCCAGTACAACCGGTATCACGTTCACTCTCGGAGGCAATGCTTGCCAAGCAGGGAACTTTCCAGCAGGTCTTCGGTGAAGCTCCTAATATTACGTTCGGTGCCAATGATATCGTGTCTGCCGACGGAAACTTTAAGGCACCCACACTCCGCAATATCGAGCTAACTGCCCCCTATATGCACAATGGTGGAATGTTGACCCTAGAACAAGTGGTCGAGTTCTACAATCGAGGCGCAGGAGACGATAGCGCACCCAATGCACCTCGCTTGCCAGTGTTAAATCTGAGCCAAGAGAACAAAGCGGCATTGGTAGCCTTCATGAAAAGCCTCACAGACGAGCGAGTCCGCTATGATAAAGCACCCTTTGATCACCCAGAGCTACTCATCCCGAACGGACATCCGGGAAATCAGGCTGCCGTTACCGATGATGGCACTGGGACGGGTAAAGCCCAAGATAGCTTTGTAACGATTCCTGCTGTAGGCGGTAACGGTAGAGCTACAGCCCCGGCGAACTTCCTTGAAGCTTCGGCAGCAGCTTCCACTGCTGCGCCGTCCCGTCCTGCTCCTGGCGGAGGCTATACCTCAGCAGACTGTCCTGAGGGAACTAACTTCGTACCCCTAAATGGAGGGTTCGTTTGCCAGTAAGTGCAGGACAAAAATGTTAGCACCTACGGGTTCTACCCGGTCTGTTGATAAGGGGTTTCAATTGGGTGCAATATACGATTGAGTAAGGGCACGACATTGTCGTGCCCCTTCTTTTTGGTGTAAATCACATCTCTAATCGGACGAATAAGAGGCGATCGCTTCGTTAGTTAGTACCTCCGTCGCGATCGCTATTCAACCGTCATTCAACCTCTGCCAGCTTATTTGGCAATGTCTGGAATTGCTGATGGATATACACCTTTAGCAATTCTGCCAGCTTATTTGGCAATGTCTGGAATTGCTGATGGATATACACCTTTAGCAATGAAGACGGGTTTGTCTTTGTATTCTACTTCCAGCTTCCTTTGCAGGTCTAAATCCCAGGTTAAATCGTAGTCCCGCTCAATATCGGCGACAACAAACGGACGGAGTTCACCCGTCACGGCGACTGTCTCGCCATCCTTAATGGCTGCTGCTGGAATCGCACTCAGAACCAGCAAATCTTGAGTACCTAGCAGTTTATCTTCATCGAGGGTAAACGAATTCGGACCCACGATGTCTTCAATTTCACCCGTCACAGCAAGCGTCTTACCGTAATATTGGGCTGGGTTTTTGGTAATTTCACCGGGTTCGGGTGCCAGAGCAATTGACTGAGCAACAATTGCCGGTTTGTCTCTATACTCTGCTTCCAACTGTGGCTCCAAGTTAAAGCCATACTCTCGCTCGAAGTCAGCCACTACATACTTAGTAACCTTGCCTGTTACTTGAACTTCTACATCATCCTCAGGGAGAACCAAAGGCTGTCCTGAAGCATTCACCACCAGAATGTTTTCATTGTTGAGAAACTCATTGTCTTCAACTGTGAAAGCATTGGTACCAATTTTTTTTACAGGTTCGCTGCGGATAGTTACGACTCGACCGAGGAGTTGGTTCGTATTCTCTGCAACATCTTCCGTAGTAACATTTCCAGCTTCTGGCGTCACTGCTTCTTCCCTAGTGCCAGCGCAAGCCGGAAGAAGTGTCACCATCAGTGCTAGGACAATTGCTCCCTTAATGTTCCACAACATCTGGGTGAAACTGTTCTCGCGGGCAATAGCGAGGCTGGCAACGCGGACTTTACTAAGTTGTTTTTTCATTAAAAAATCTCCTTACACTTACTAGAATCACACTCAGCATTTGAACCAAGTGCTAGGTAAACGCACTTTGTTAAGGTCATTTAAGAGGGTGTTAATCAAGTGGCACTAAGCTATACAATTCACTCTCATACTTGCTGCAATCAGAGTTCTTACTCCCCCTTGATAAGGGGGGTTAACGAATCGAAGTGTAGCAAGTCAAACGTGAAATAGTATTAATTCAAAAAGACTTTACCATCTTCTTGAATTCTCAGTGCCCCCTGGTTATCATCCAAGCTTGTTTCTTCCTGCAATGAAAGCTCTAACATTCCTTGTTCAGGAGATGCGGGAATTACTTTTATTAGTCCCTCATCTTGACGAACCATGGTTATGGTTACAGGTGTGGGCAGGTTTTGCAAAACAACGCCCTCTCCACCGGGTAGAAATCGACGTTGAGTGTGCCCGACTGCTTCATAGGAAACAATGGCATTTGTGTTATTTTTCAACGTCACATCAACCGTTCCATTGGCCGGCTGAACCATTGCGATCGGGTTACTGCGAGCTTCTGGTAGAGGTGGTTGAGGAACACCTGCTGGTGGTGGCGCAGGGGTTAAGGGTTCAGTGAAAGTTTCCTGATTTCTGAGGACTGCCCGATCAGGAACCATACCTCTTGTGGGAACACCCCGTGTAGCTGCATTAGGCGGACATCCTTGGGGAACCATACGCGTCGTGTTGAAGGGTTCCTCGTAATAAATACCGGGACAAGGATTGACCTGATCCAGACTAGAAAGAGATTGTGCCGATGCCGCTAGAGGAATTGTTGGTAAAGCAATCAGTACGCTTCCAAAAATTGTTCCCAGTAGTCCAGCATTTTTCTTGATGAGCTGCTGGTATTTTTTCATAAATACCTCCTAAAAATATTTATTCAGTTTTTTCAACATCTTTTTCTTTAATCGCATTGAAGTTAGCGATTTCAATGCTCAAGAATTAAGCTTGATTAATTGCTTTTTTACAACCCTAAAACTCTTAGCTCTACTATAGCGATTATTGGCTCTCTACTCTTCTACCCAAAGAAGGGAGTAAAGTTCTATCGAAGGGATGAGTCTGCTTCTGAATAAGTTTGTATGCCAAAGCCAAAATTGTTGTCGTCGAGTCCTACCTGTAGAAAGCAAGCTCAAGTAGGAAATTAAAAATTAGCGACTTTAAGTTCAATTTCCATAAGGATTAAACTCTATAAATGTAATGTCATTCTATTAATTATCTTTGAGTTTTAATAGAAGGAAATTATTAATTGATATTTATAGTAATTTTTAATGGAGTGGAATACACATTATTTGGAAGGGCATGGCATTGCCGGACTCCTATTAACTTCTTTCCCACATATAGCAATTGGATAGTCTTAAAAGCGTGTTTCATACTCGACTAACGCTCTACTTTCGCCAGCCAAATTAGTTGAGCCTCGCATGAGAATTTGGTCATTAACCCGATAGAGTAGGTTGTAACGGAAGGGTTCATCGGCAGTAGGAACTCCCGCAACGGAGACAGAAAAATTGTTAGTGATGTCAACGACAGCCTCCGCTGCTAAGCTCATTACCGAAGCATCTGTTGTGGGATCGGTCACGATTGTTGGGTACAGGCGCAATTCACTTAAACCGATCGCTTCACCTAAAGCCGTTATCGGAGCTTGCAAGTTACTCAACAGTGTAGAGCCAGCGAGGTTTACCAGCCCTTGAGTTGTGTCTCCTCGACCGAGGGTATTGGCAAAACCACCACCGAGGAGAGAAACAATTTCCGCCTCACTGCGAAACGGTTCGCTAGTTAACTCTAGATTTTCAGCCAATTCACTAGCTGGGCCCTCGACTCTCGCCTGAACACGAACAGTGTCTACCGTACCAAAGTAATTGGTAGGAACATCAGCAATTTCAGCAGAAAAGGGTGAAGCTGCAATCCGGCTGCCAGCGACATCCTGTACAGTGGTAGCCAAGCGGATATCTAAGATGGGATCGAGTCCTCCCTCAGGAGTAAATCGTGCCGTTTGTTCGTAGCCACGCGCTAACCTGAACTGAGTGGTAAACAGGTCTACTTGACCCCCGGTTAGACGAATGACACCTTGAGGACGGAGATCAGCTAGGGTGCCATTCAGGGTTATATCGCCTGCTGCCTCAAAGCTGAGGAGGGGTTGACGGGTGATGCGAACATCCTCACCGAGAATCAAGCGTAAATCATTAAACGCCAGAGATGAACCCGGTTGAATTTCACCGTCCGTACCTCCATCTGCTGCCGGAGAAGCAGCTTGCTCAGATTGCCCGATCGCAATTTGCCCATCCCTCAACCGAATCTCTCCCCCGATCGCAGGATTTAACGCCGTTCCCGCAATGGCAACATTGCCACTCACTCCTCCCTGATACAGTCCTTTCAGATTCACATCCAAGTCATCAAGCGATACTGTGAGGGGATTAGCGGCAGCAATCTGTTGAGCTTGTTGTGTGGCAAAAATGGGTAGTACTCCCTCAGCGATCGCTTGGCCTCCCTCATATTGCGCTCGAACACCTTCGACAATAATGCGATCGCGATTAAACACCACCCTTCCCGTCACGTCTGTAAGCGGTTCGGGTAGACTCTCTACCTTTAAAATGGCATCCTCAACCGTAGCCGTTCCCGTAACAATCGGTTGATTTAACGTCCCTTGAACGGCTACGTTAATTTCTCCCTCTCCCTCTACCCAAGCCAAGCGATCGGTAAACAAATTTAATAATGCCAACCCTTCATCTTGCACATCAGCAACGAGGCTAATTTGATTACTCTCCGGTTCGGCCGCAATAAAGGGTAACGAGACAGGGATACTCCCCCCCACTTCAATCGGCTCAGTTCCTGTCACCAACACGTTACTGTTAAAATTCAAACGAGCATCGGCATAGCTAAAGCTAGCCCTTGCGGTTTGGATGGGTTGATTGTTGATGGTAGCCTCTGCTAGCGCTATCTCTCCTCTGGCTGTAGGATTCTCCAAACTGCCTGCTAGGGTGACAATTGTATTGAGTTCACCCGACGCCTCTACCGGTAATTCGGGGAGGAAAGGTTTTATCCGTGCTACAGGAAGTTCGTCTACCCGTAACTGTCCGTTCAGTGCCCCACTTCCTATCTGTCCGCTATAGGCTAAAAGGGCATCGCCCAAATCCACACGCAAAGGCAGTAGCGTCACAACACCCTCTGCAAAGGTGCCTTGTGCAATGACTTCATCTATGGTATAATCCCCCCATTCCCAATTCTGGCCGACGAGTTCAAAGCTGGCATTAATTCCTGCCTGCAACGAGCCAGTAACGCTAATTTCTCCAGTGATAGTCCCCTCTAATTCTGCAAGACTGGGGAGTGGAGTGGCTTCATCCTCATCCTGTACATTTTGTTGGGCTAGCAGCGTTTCAATTGCCGATAATCGACGTAACTGTGCGAGTAAAGATGTATCGGGCAGCCCAGCAGAGATATTTTGAAGTACTTGTGCGCTGGCAAAATCCGGGGGTTGTACTCTTCCCGGAAGATTTCCAACACCAAAGGTATTGAGCGTTTGCAAAACATTCTCAATTCGAGCTTCGTCAAAGTTAAGCTGGAAGGCAAATTGGCGATCGGCTTGTAAATTGCCACTGAATGAATATCGGTTCTCGCCTTGCCGTAACTCACCTGCTGTTAGGGTAGCTGCCCCTTGGTCATAGGTGAAGCGCCCTCTGAACTCGTCGGCGGCAATTGTGCCGAGTTGAGGTTGAGCGATCGCAACTTCACCCCTTGCCGAAAAATCGGTTAAATTAATCGCTACATTGCCGGTTAAATCCCCTGCGATCGGCCCTAGATTCGCAGTAGCACTAGGGATGATGTTTTCAATCACATTTATAGGAAAGTCTCGGACATCAACCAGCAAGGTTTCTCCTTGAGTTTCGCCGGTAGCAACGGCCTCATCCTGCCGGATAAAAAATGAAGTTGGGCGATTATTGGGGCCGAGGGTAAGGGCAATTCGATCTTGCGTCCCGGAGACTTGCAGTTGTGTTCCTGCCAAAGGATTAAATGCTACGTTTCCCGTTAATACCGGGTCAAACGCCAAGTTATTCACCTGGAAATTCTCCAAGCGGATATCTCCTACAGCTCTGGGAGTTGTTGGAGTACCTGTAACCTGTCCCGTAAAGTCCACTTGACCGGCTAGGGCGATGTTACCTGGAAGGTTGAAGGGAAGGTTTTGCAGGTCGTAATCTTGTGCGTGTACATCCAAGTTTAACCCTGCAATCTGGGGTGCTTGCCCTTCCTGTAACTGTACATCGATCGCTCCTTGTGCCCTCAGTCCTGGCGCAGTTGCTTCTAATAGTTGAAGTTGCTCCCCAGTCCAGCGAACTTGGGCAGTTAGGGGGCGATCGAGCGCTGCTAATCCTTCTGAAAGGCGTAGTTGCCCTTGTGCTTGAACTGCTGCCAGGTCAAAGGTTTCAGTCGTTCCTGCTAAACGGACTTCGCCCCCTAATTGTCCCCGCAACTGTTCTGAAATTTGACCGAGTTGGAGTTGGGAAATATCGGCAAGGGTTTGCCAACGGCCCTGATCAAGGCGAAGATTCCTTAGGTTAACCGTTCCTCCAGCTACTTGGACACCGAGTTGCCCTTGAGCTTGAATATCGGCCAGATCGAAGTCCTGCAAGTCCTCGGTGGTTAACGCTAATTTGACTTCACCCCCTAGTTGCCCCTGCTGCAATTGTTCTGGCAACTGTTGGGAAAGTTGACCGAGTTGAACTTGGGAAATATCAGCAAGGGTTTGTATACGACCCTGATCGAGGCTAAGATTTCTGAGGTTAACTGTACCTCCCGCTAACTGGAGTCCTAGTTGCCCTTGGGCTTGAATATCGGCCAAATCAAAGTCCTGCAAGTCCTCGGTGGTTAACGCTAAACGAACTTCACCCCCCACTCGTCCTTGCTGCAATTGTTCTGGCAACTGTTGGGAGAGTTGACTGAGTTGAACTTGGGAGATATCGGCAAGGGTTTGCAAACGACCCTGATCAAAGCGAAGATTCCTCAAGTTAACCGTTCCTCCGGCTATCTGAAGACCTAACTGCCCTTGTGCTTGAATCTTAGAGATATCAAAGTCTTCAAAGTCCTCGATCGCTCCCGCTAAACGGACTTCACCCCCCACTTGCCCCTGCTGCAACTGTTGGGGCAACTGTTGGGAGAGTTGACCGAGTTTAACTTGGGAAATATCAACGAGTGTTTGCCAACGACCTTCATCAAAGCGCAGATTTTTCAGGTTAACTGTTCCTCCCGCTACCTTCAGGCGTGCATCTCCTGTTACTTCAATGGCTTCTGGTTGCAAGGAATCAGTCGTTCCCGCAAGTCTAAACTCACCGCCGAAAAGTCCCTGAAACTGTTGCGGTACTTGGGGCAGACGACTCAATTGGATCTGCTCGGCATCCACAAACGCTTGCCATTGACCGTCTTCAAGTCGTCCCTCTGCCTTGACGAGTCCGCCTGCCACTTTGAACGCTGCATCTCGAACCTGGATAACTCCCTCTGGGGTAAGGGCAACTTCGGCCGTAGCGGGATAGGTGGCTTCCGGTGCTTGCAACTGCGCCACTGCTTGGAGATTGCCAGGGGAACCGGAAATTTTTGCGATCGCTCCAAACTCACCAATTGCGATCCCAGGTGCAGCACCGTAAAGCTTGGCTAAGGCATCCCCTGGCACATCTTCTGCTTGAACAGTAAACGCCACTCCAACTTTCGGTCTCAGGTTAACTGTACCCTGTCCGATAATTTGTCCCCCTACTTTGGGAATCGCCTTAATTGTTGAGAAAGTAACTTCAGGGCCAGCCTTCGATGGTGTCGCCTGAAATTTTGCGGCGATTTCGCTAAAGGCAACTTGTGCAATTTGAGCCGAGTTAACCGTTTCCACCGTTCCGCTCAAAATCGGCTCTCTTAGGGGTCCCGTCACCTGGAGATTGGCTAGCAAGTTGGCATTAACAGCAACGGGTAGGTCAACTTTGAACGTATTCAGCAGATTTGTCACACTGGGAACCTTCACTTTAGCAGCGAGGTTGTAACCCGTCTGAGTCCCAATTGCCCCTTCGAGTTGAACTGGAGCGTTGGCGTAGCGTGCGTTTAGATTGTCTATCGCAACCGTCTGACCCTTGAATCTCAGTAACCCATCAATATTGGTGATTGGGTTGGGGATATTCTCAATATTGGCAGTTAGCTCATTGAGACGAGCCGTTCCTACAACAATAGGTAGCTGCTGATTCGGTTGGAGTTGAACCGTTAAGTTACCACTGAGGCGACCCGCCTGTAAGTCCACTGGTGACTGCACTAATTGACTGAGAGTAGCGGCGGGTAGATTTTGCGCTTGGAGGGCTATTTTAGTCTGTTGCGAGTCGGGTTGCGTCTGTCCTGTAATGGTGAAGCTACCTCCCTTTACAGGTTCACCGCTTACTTCAAAGCGAATCCCCTGATCTTCCTCTAAAAATCGAGCAACACCACTGACGCTATTAATCGTCACTAAATTTTTAGGAGCGTTCCGCGATCGCCTCGCGCCTGTTATAGATGGAAGAAGCTCTTGCTCCCCCGCTCCCTTGCTGACTTGCTCCCCCGCTCCCTTGCTGCCTTGCTCCCCTGCCCCTCTGCTGCCTTGCTCCCCTGCTCCCCTGCTCCCCTGCTCCCCTGCGAGTTGCTTAGGAACACCGGGTTCGGGATTGGGGACTAACACGACATTACCGTTGCGAAACCGAATTGTTTCTACATCGGTTTTAATGAGTCCAGGTTCTTTTTCTTCAGTCGTAATTTCAGTGGAAATCCAGCGACCGTCCTCAGCCTGTTCGATGTAAGCATTCGGTTTAACTAAGGTGACATTTAATTCCAAAGTCCGGTTGAACAAAAGTTGCAAGGGATCGAACGTGACATCAACCGCTTCAGCTCGGACATAGTCGGGATCGGTAGGCGTTGCAGGGATGGCTGCACTAGCAAAGCGCAAGCTATTCAAGGAAAAACTTTCGACTTCTCCCAATTCCACAGGTCGCCCCAACAGTTGCTTGAGATTGGTCTGAACTAGGGGAGCTAATCTTTCCTGGATAAATATCCACGCGGCTACGGCTCCTCCTGCAATTCCCACCAGCAAAATCCCACCTAAAGCTATGCTTCCACGCCTGAGTAAAAGGAGCCAGAAACGCGGAGTAGAATTCGGCTGAGGTTGGTTATCTGGATTGGGGGAATGCGTCATTTATGGTCTAGTAGTCCTAGATCATCATCAAAAAATCACCTGTAGGAACTATGAATTATGAATTATGAATGATGAATTGAGTTTGAGTCCTTCTCTAAAATTTGTTTAGAGGTTTGCTCTTGGGAGAGGTAAATTTCCGGTTCAAGTCGGAAGCGAGATTTTTTTCATCATTCATAATTTCTAATTCATAATTTTTAATCCACCTTTTCGATCGCTTTAGCAACAACGTAGGGCTTATCTCTATATTCCACTTCCAGATTTGGCTCCAGATCGAACCCGTACTCTTTCTCAACGTCGGCTACAACAAACTGTTGCACTACACCTGTCATTTCTATGTTGTTACCTACAGCAACGGCAGGGGATTTGGCCTTACTGACAACCAGCACTTCTTGACCACCAAGAGATTCTTTATCTTGGACTATGAACGCATTCGGGCTGATGACTCTCATGACTTTTGTACTCACGGTTACATTCTCACCGACGAGGTTGGCGTTTAGTGGGGCTGCTCCAGCTACAGGACTTGCTCCAGCTACAGGACTTGCTCCAGCTACAGGACTTGCTCCAGCTACAGGACTTGCTCCAGCCACGGGTGATTCAACCACGGGTGATTCAACCACGGGTGATTCAACCACGGGTGATTCTGCCACATCTGCGCCTGGGGTTACTACAGCCGTCGGTTCCTCGGCTCCGTCACAACCCGAAACAACCAAAACCAAGAGTCCTAAAGCTATTGCTCCCTGGACATTCCACAATTTCTGAATCAAGCCGTTACGGTGATCGCAATTTTGACTGGTAACTGGGTCGTTATTCGATTTATTTCGCATTAAGAAAATCTCCTTTGCCAAGATGCACGACATGAACACTTCTACAGCAATGCCATCAACCTGATTCGCTCTGAGGGCGGATCTACTCCCTGGTGTTAACGAGAGGTGGGATTACAAATGCATTGCCAGAGTTAAAGCTTTTAATGAATGACTTCTGTTGCTACAAGCCCTTGGGTGTCAAAGGTGATTCCCAAGCCGTATTCATTCTCATAGCCAGCATCAGATCCAGCTCCAAATACTAGAAAAAAAGTCCTCATCGTTAAATATGATTGTTCTTTGCTCTCAGTACTTGACTAATAGCCAAATAACTGTTAAAGGTTTCAGTCAGTCAAGGCGGAAAGTCTAACACTGATGAAGTTGATCGATTTAGCGATCGCCGTTTCCCTTACTGCGATGAAATTGCTAGCGAAGGCACCATTATTCCCATTTTTGTTGTTCTTATCACCCAACTAAGCTAATAGCTTTCTGTTCCTACTTCCTCTATCAAAAGAAAGGGACACCCTTCTCTCGTAGGTATGAATCCAATTCAAATCAGCTTGCCTTCAGGTTCACACAACTAGCTAGTACTTAAAAAAAACAATAAACTAGCTTAGTAATTTTTATAAAAATAAAAAGTTTAAAATCGCCCACTTTAATAAGGTTTGAATCGGTATTTTTAGCAGCGCTATTTTAGGCTGGAGTTAGGGCGGTCTTTGAATTAGAATTACTACTGTAAAAACCTAAATTATCTCTAAACCTTCCCCTACATGCAACAACTATTTAGAAAGGACAAAATAGCCCTGGTATTAGGAAACAAACAAGCCCCCGGAGTCGTCCGGGGGCTTTTTACGGAGCTAGCGGATGAATTGACCCCTAGGGAATCAGGATTGGCTCTAGTCTTCTTCGACTTCGAGATCGTTGTCGCCAAACAAATCAGTGTCTCGTTCAACTTCGTAAGCACCTTCTTGTTCATACTCACTCAGAGTGCCCCAGGTTCGGCTCCCAATGATGCCATCTCCCATCAAATTATTAGCCTCTTGATACTCTCTGACGGCTGCTTCTGTTCTTGAACCATAGATACCGTCAACAGCACCGTTATAATACCCTTCCTCTTGTAAGAACGTTTGAACATCTTCAACAGCTACTCCGGCGCTACCATAGCCGAGATAGGGCGTTGTCTCTTCGTATTCAGTTAGCTCCCCGTCAGCCTCAAAAACTTGAGCACTTGCGGGTGCCATTCCTAAGCCAATAGCGCCTAGAGAAATGGCAGAAACCACACCAAGTGACATCAGACTAGATCGAACAAACTTGATAATCATGTTGTTAATTTCTCCTTGAATTGCTTTTTTGTTTTCTTGTCTTATATTTCCTAATGTATCTATAGCTTTGAAGCATTACATGGGTCATAAGTCAGACTTATGAATTGCCAACTTTGACCCCTGAGATAGGTAGCTCATAAGTTTAAACCAACCCAATGAAGGGTGTATAATTAGCAAAACACAGATACTTTAAGCAAGTAATGCATCTGCCTGTTGAGAGAGATTTACCACACAGAAAGCTGTTTGCTTAGAGATTCATCACAGCTGATACAGCGCAAATTTCTCTGATAAATGGCAGTGAGACCTACTCAAACCAATGAAGATGAGGCTGATCTAGGAGATGGCTGCCAAGAACGCTGATCGAGTTTCTTGAGTTCGGTGTAGTGGCGGGTTGCGGATGCCAAATCTTTAGAGTATTTCTGCTCATTCACGCCAATAAACTGACTGTGCTTGCGTGCCCGACTGATAATAGACCGCCATTCATCAATTGGGGCAAGACCAAGAGAGTGAAGACCGTTCGAGAACAGGGTCGCATAAAGGAAAAACCAGGACAACCAAATTGTGAGGTTTGGAAGCTTACACTTACCCGCAAGGGAAGTGTAGGAGGATGTCACTTCTCCACAACAACTGGGATACCTACCGCAACCCATTTATACAACTCACGAATATCTTTGTTGTACATACGAACGCAGCCGTGAGATGCAGCACGCCCAACTGACTCTCGATCAGGTGTGCCATGAAAACCGATGTAATTTCGCCCATCTGTCCAAAACCCAATATATCTCTCTCCTAAAGGATTCTCTGGACCAGGAGGCACGACTTCATTAGTAAAAGGATGCATCCACGCTGGGTGTTCAATCTTGTCAATCACTTGAAACGTGCCCATTGGCGTTTCCCATCCCGATCTACCCACTGCAACTGGGTAGCTAGTTAGCTTAGTTTCACCGCTATAGATATATAGTTTCCGCTCACCTCGCTTGAGTACTAAACGAGTCACTTTAGCCAGAACCTGATTACCAGATTCACTGCCGCCACCGCCCCTAACATTTTCTTCACCAGTGACATAGGCAGTAGAAACCCAACCGCCATCCTTGAGCTGAACCCAATTATCTGTAATTGACCCTGTGGTTTCAACCGTTTGTCCGTTGTACAGAACATCAATTGCGGAATGACCTACCCCTGGACCGGAGCGTACATTTAGAGAAGAAGTCGTCACCGTAATCGCATTGCTAGCTTTACTACCATCGCCATCGCTACCACAGGCAATATCTGGATTTAGTCCCAGAGCTTCTGCTGTTGCTGCGTCAACGACACCATCTGGCGCTAATCCTTTCCTTTGCTGGAAGCGGATGACTGCATACTCCGTCTTCCCGCCAAAAGCACCATCAACGGCACCTGGATCATGTCCCACTCGTTCAAGTGCCTGTTGCAGCGTTTGCACGCTAGGGCAGGCGTCTTTACGTTGAACGGCGGCATGAGCATTGGAGGCTGCCGTCATCACAGTAGACACGGCGATCGCACCTCCTGCCAACCCCACTAATGTGGAACTGGAAATTGATAACTTTAACTCTTCGAGCGATCGCAATTGGGGTTCTGGCCCCGGATCTTCATAAGCAATGGCACAGTGAACAAAAGCAAGTGTTTCCACGGTTTCCTCTCAAGTCACAACAATGCTTTAAACAACCCTTTGTTCCTCCTGATTTGCAACAAGAAATGAACAGGCCACGGACTTGGTGTGACAAGCTGATTACCAAAGCGCTCTCACAGCAGTAGGCCGCTCAGCTGGCGGTTGTGCTTGAGCAATGGCTGTTGGAGCTGGAGGAACCGGCACAACCTCCCTTATCTCTGGAATAGCTGTTGGAGCAGGTTGCACCTGTGCTAACCGCACTTTCTCTGGAGTAGCTGTTGGAGCAGACTGCACCTGTGCTAACAGAGTTTAAGCTGTAAACTCTTATACCAACAAGCTTAACATTTTTTACTTAGATTAGATTAGACCTTTCCTCAATTTAATCTGCGCCTAAAAAATAGCATCAATTAATTTTAAAAACTGCCATTCCTGAAAGACTAAATCCTTGTATATTCGAGAGTATTTGCTGCTAATTGAGCAATTAGGGAAAGTATTGAGGGTAAATTATATCAGTTTTTAGCCCAAGCTGAATTGCTTGGTTGAGTTGATTCAACAACATGTTCAATATTGACGATCGGTCAAATTTAGTTCAAGCGTCTAATCAAATGGAGAGTAAGCAATAAACCCTTGGATAGAAGTTAAATCAAACAAAAGCAGTTAATCTACTAGGCAGCGATCGCGTAGTAAGTAGATAAACTATCAGGCTACCAGGTTAATACTGGGAGCAATAGTTTCTAGACGCGGAGACTTTGCAGCAAAAACTTACCGCCCAACAACAAGAACACAAGGTATTCCAAACCATAGGGATTGGCGGTTTGCAGCCGTAGATACCTGTTTGAAGTAAAGTATGCACTTCACTTATCGCTACCTGTGCAATTTGGTATGAGAAGGTAAAGAGAGAGTATGAATAAGCGAAGATTTCCTGGTAGAAAGCTACTTTATTGGTTGCTACTGGCAATTCTTTCCTTTTCTCTGTCCGGGTTGCCTACTTTGGCTCAGAATGATTCAAATCCGCTTCCCCAGATTTTAGATCGTCACCCGCCACAAGTCACTCAACCGGAGCAGCCAGTAACCCCATCTCCCACCGGCCCCGGACTCAATGATCCCCAGGAATTTGAAGCCTTTGTAGACAACTTCTTTAATGAGGAGATGCAGAAGGCTCATGTCCCCGGTGCTGCCATTTCTGTAGTGAAAGATGGAAAGCTATTTTTTGCCAAGGGTTACGGCTATGCCAACCTGGAGAAAAAGATACCCGTTGAGGCAGATAAAACTCTCTTTCGCGTTGCCTCTCTCTCTAAGCTATTTACAGCAACAGCAGCGATGCAGTTGTACGAGCGAGGGCAGCTTGACTTAGATGCCGATGTCAGTAAGTACCTTGACTTTGAGCTAGAGAACCCCTTCTCTAAACCAGTCACACCGGCCGAGATGATGATGCACACAGACGGTTCTACTGTACGGCGGATCGGGCTTGCAGCTCGTACTGAAGCTGGAATGGAACCTTTGGGAGATTACTTGAAAGATCATATGCCTCCCATTGTGTGGCCTCCGGGTGAACTCTACAGCTATTCCAGCCACAGCCTTGCTTTGTTGGGCTATGTGGTGGAAAAGATTTCCGGCATTCCCTTCGTCCAATATATTGACAAAAACATCCTCCAACCCCTGGAGATGCGCCGTAGCACCTTTCTCCAGCCACCGCCACCAGAGTTAGCCGATAATTTAGCAGT
>JBFLZA010000108.1:0-17120 GCA_040756535.1 Cyanobacteriota bacterium | reverse complement strand
GCGGTTGTGGAATCGTCAGGGCAACCCCATTGGTCAACCCTTCAAAGGGCATCAAGATTCTGTCCGTTCAGTCGCCTTTAGCCCAGATGGGCAGATGATTGTCAGTGGTAGTGGTGACAAGACAGTGCGCTTGTGGGACATCCAGGGCAAAACCATTGGTCAACCCTTCAAAGGGCATCAGGATTCTGTCATTTCAGTTGCCTTTAGCCCAGATGGGCAGATGATTGTCAGTGGTAGTGCTGACGAGACAGTGCGGTTGTGGGACATCCAAGGCAACCCCATTGGTCAACCCTTCAAAGGGCATCAGGATTATGTCAATTCAGTCACCTTTAGCCCAGATGGGCAGATGATTGTCAGTGGTAGTGATGACAAGACAGTGCGGTTGTGGAACATCCAGGGCAATCCCATTGGTCAACCCTTTTTTGGGGGTCAGGATTATGTATATTCAGTCACCTTTAGCCCAGATGGGCAGATGATTATCAGTGGCAGTCGTGACAAGACTGTGCGGGTGTGGGATATCCAAGGTAACCCCATCGGTCAGCCTTTCAAAGGGCATCAAGATTCTGTCCGTTCAGTCACCTTTAGCCCAGATGGGCAGAAAATTGTCAGTGGTAGTGCTGACAAGACAGTGCAGTTGTGGGACATCCAGGGCAACCCCATTGGTCAACCATTGCGGGGGCATGAGGGTTCTATCAAGTCCGTCGCCTTTAGCCCAGATGGGCAGATGATTGTCAGTGGCAGTCGTGATAAGACAGTGCGGTTGTGGGACATCCAGGGCAACCCCATTGGTCAACCTTTCAAAGGGCATCAGGATTCTGTCATTTCAGTTGCCTTTAGCCCGGATGGGCAGAGGATTATCAGTGCTAGTTATGACAAGACAGTGCGGTTGTGGGACATCCAGGGCAACCCCATTGGTCAACCCTTCAAAGGGCATCAGAATTATGTCAGTTCCGTCGCCTTTAGCCCGGATGGGCAGATGATTGTCAGCGGCAGTTATGACAAGACAGTGCGGTTGTGGGACATCCAGGGCAACCCCATTAGTCAGCCTTTCTTTGGGCATGAGGATTATGTATATTCAGTCACCTTTAGCCCGAATGGGCAGATGATTGTCAGTGGTAGTCGTGACAAGACAGTGCGGTTGTGGGACATCCAAGGTAACCCGATAGGTCAACCTTTCGTTGGGCATGAGAATTCTGTCAACTCCGTCGCCTTTGGCCCAGATGGGCAGATGATTGTCAGTGGCAGTCGTGACAAGACAGTGCGGTTGTGGGACATCCAAGGTAACCCGATAGGTCAACCCTTTTATGGGCATAAGAGAGAGGTCATTTCAGTTGCCTTTAGCCCAGATGGGCAGATGATTGTCAGTGGCGGTGCTGACAACATGGTGCGTTTGTGGCGAGGCGGTTGGCGGGCGTGGTTCAAAGTCTGCTGCGACAGGTTGGCTTACCATCTAGTCTCGGAAAAACCAGAAATTGATATTACTCAAGCAAGTTGTGCAGCCTGTGTCAAACATAAGATTTGGCGTGGCACAGACTTGGGCAAACTTTTGATGAGGCAGGGTAATGATTTAGCAAGACGGGGGAAGGTTGAGGAAGCTGTTGCTAAATTCCAGCAAGCTATTGAATACAACCCTACCTTAGACTTAAATCCAGAAGCCGAAGCTCAACGATTAGCACCACCAACTTAGGTTAGCCAAGGTGAGGAACTGTAAGAGAACGTAAGTTGCAAGTACAGCGCTATGCTATATTGATGCCCTCCACGCTGGATAGAATCCTTTCACACCTGAGAAGATTGAGACGCTATTCAACTACTAGGAAGAATGTGCTGATTAGGGCTTAGCCACTCGTAGATAGTCAGAAGTGCGATCGCATTTTGCATGAGGTGAGGGTGCGATCGCATTTTGGCATCAGGTGAGAGTGCGATCCCTGCGGGATAGCTTCGCTTCACGCATTCTAGATTGCAGTGAAGGAACAATTGTACATAATTAAACTAACCTGTTCCCAATCTTTCTCAAATACAAGCAACCTATGACCCCAGTCATTAAACCCAAACTGACCTTGGCAGAATTTCTCCAACTGCCAGAAACTAAGCCTGCATCAGAATTTATTAATGGAAAAATTATTCAAAAGCCGATGCCTCAGGGTGAACATAGCCGATTGCCGTCTAAACTTTGCACAGTTATTAACCAGATAACTGAAGCACCAAAGATTGCTTATGCTTTCCCAGAACTGCGCTGTACCTTTGGGGGTGATTCGATTATCCCTAATGTTACCGTATTTCGATGGGAAAGAATTCCCTTTAAACCGTCAGGTAAAATTGCTAACCGATTTGAAATTCATCCCGATTGGGCGATTGAGATTCTTTCTCCCGACCAGAGACAAACTAAAGTGTTAGGGAATTTGTTACATTGTTCGCGACACGGCAGTGAGCTAGGGTGGTTGATAGACCCAGAAGAAGAGAGTATTCTAGCTGTGTTTCCCGGTCAGCGAGTGGAAGTGTTTGAAGGGACTAATCACCTACCCATCCTCACAGGAATTGAGTTAGAACTGACCGTTGAACAGGTTTTTGGTTGGTTGACTTTTGGTTAATGCGAATGTAAAAAGAATGCAAGCAATCTCTATGCAGCAGTTAAAAAACATTTAATCTACATAACTTGAAATTGTAGGATTCTTGTGGGGCAGGCATCTTGCCTGCCAAAGATATGTTAGGTGAAGTTTAATCCTGATAAAGTTCCATCACCCTAGTCAGTGGTAGGCGCGACTGAACTCCCAAGGTAAGTGGAGAAGTATGTCCCCGGTTAAGATGATCTGCCGCCGCACAGCCAATCATCGCCGCGTTATCAGTACAGTACTTGAGAGGAGGAAACAGAACCCGCAAGTTGTGCTCATCTGCTGCCTGTTGCATCTGCTTTCTCAGTTCACTATTGGCAGCAACACCACCCCCAACAGCAATAGTATTCAACCCATAGTCACAGGCACAAGCGATCGCACGTTTGGTCAGCGCTCTTGCTACAGTATTTTGAAAGCTAGCCGCAATATCCCTCACCGGTAACTCAGTACTCTCCTGTTCCAGTTTCTGCACTAACCGCAACACGGCTGTCTTCAAGCCACTGAAACTAGAATCATAAGGGTGATACCCACCAGTAGGCAGGGAAACTTTCCCCTCTGGTAAGGGAAAGGCTTGAGGATTGCCTTCTTTAGCCAAACGGTCGATAATTGGGCCACCGGGATAGCTGAGGTGCAACAACCGCGCCACCTTGTCAAAAGCTTCCCCCGCCGCATCGTCGCGAGTTTCTCCTAAGCTTTCATAATGACCACAATCCTTAACATAAATTAAGCTTGTGTGACCGCCAGAAACCAGCAAACATAAGAAAGGTGGCTCTAACTCTGGCTCACTCAGATACGTGGCGTAAATGTGACCTTCTAGATGATGGACGCCGATAAAAGGCTTTTGGTGAACCACTGCAAGGGTTTTCGCGGCGGTTAAACCCACCAACAAGGCCCCCACCAAGCCAGGGGCACAAGTAGCGGCAATTCCGTCAATTGCCCCCCAGTCGAGTTTAGCCTCATTCAAGGCTTGTGCGATCGCTTGATTAATCGTCTCCACATGACTGCGTGACGCGACTTCTGGCACGACACCGCCATACTGTTGGTGAACCGAAATTTGAGAAGCCACGATATTACTGCGACAGATGCGATCATTGACAATCGCCACTGATGTTTCATCGCAACTGGTTTCTATTGCTAACACGCAAGCCATTGACAAATGACCTTGATAAAAAAGCTACTTTTATTTAATTAAACTTTACTAGGTTAACTCGTCAGAGTAATATTGCTTGGGTGTACGAAGAGTTTCATCGTTTTGAGTACACAAAACTTTTTGTTTTGTAACAAAAGGAAACAATGTTTATGCGAAGATTATTGGCTTTGATTTTTGCCGTTTCTCTGTGGTTTAGCTTTGTAGCCCCAGCACCAGCTGATGCAGCTACGCTTATACCTTGCAAAGAATCGAAGGTTTATCAGCAACGGATGGCTAATCCCAGAGATACCGTTGGCGATCCTAACTCCGGGGAAAACCGAGTAAAGCGTTATGGTGAAGATCTCCTGTGTGGGCCTGAAGGTTTACCTCACTTAGTTCCGGATGGTAGCATCACCCATGCTGGAGAATTTATGATTCCCGGTTTAATGTTTCTCTATATTGCCGGATGGATTGGTTGGGTCGGTCGGGCTTATCTGATCGATATCAAAAAGGAAAAAGATACAGAGATGAAAGAAATCATGATTGATGTGCCTCGTGCGCTCAAATTCATGTTATCTGGCTTCATCTGGCCTCTGGCAGCAATCAAGGAATTGCTTTCAGGTGAATTAACTGCCAAAGAAGAAGAAATTCCAGTTTCACCTCGTTAGTCATCTTTAACTTAATTACTGTTTTTGGAGAATAGTTCATGGAAGGTAAAAATGGTTTCTTGGGGTGGCTTTCCCTAGCACCTACTTTGCTGATTCTCTTTCTCTCAGCTCATGCTGTACTATTGATCATGATCAATATCGCTTACCCAGACCTACTTCATTTTCCTTTTGGCTAATTGCTTAAATTAGCCGTTGAGGTCAGTCATCTTTGAAGGTTCCTAGATAGCTATTGTTTGAAACCCGTGTTTTTTGAAAAGTGATTCGCTGTGTACAGTAAGCAGAATGACGCTTATGGCGTTAGCTCACCTACTCAAAGACGATAGCGATCGCTTTACACGGGTTTCAAATTTATAAGATGAAGGTAGGGGATTCTATCTCCTCAATTGCCCCCTGCCCTTTGTATTTAATAAATTATTCAAAGTACCACTTGTGCCGTTGCAGTATCCAATCCGAAAATAGGAGTCAGGAGTTCAGGAGAGTAACTTTCATCATGAAAGTTGTGGGCAATCGCCCATGGAAGCCTAACTTACAACGACTAAATAAACAGATTTGAGTGAAAATCTGGTAAGACTTGTAAAGATAAATCAGAAAAAATTTTAGATTTTATTTAGAATTGGGCTGAAAAATAGGACAATAACAGTGATTATTATAGAAATTACCAACAAATCAGCCATTTGACTTAAGTTTTTCAGCTATTTCTCTAATGCGTTTTATCGAGAGCGTCTATATTCTCTTGACAGAGCTTGATTAGAGAAGGGGGATTTAATATTATGATTTCACCTTGGAGAAATACAATTCCACTGGAAGAGAATACCGAAACTCCAGTTGTCATTTATTTATATAGCGACCGATGGATACCCATCACAGGGTTTTGCTTAGCCGAGGCACTTACGCTCTACCGTAAGGCAGTAGCTTTAGGGAAGCAAGTACTCGTGTACCCACCTGAGTTAGACTTTTGGTACTTCTCAAAACGCTGCTATGGTAACAGTGTTTTGCCAAAGATAGACTCCTTGGAGTAGTTTTTCCCAGTTTGAGGCTAAACACTCCTTTTTCAGATTTCCAGTCATACCATCTATTTCACGGTCTTGTTGCTACCGATAGTTAAGTGAGGAAAAGATAAACGCCTTGGCAAGGGGAAAGGAAAAAAGTTTAACCCTTCTCCGATATTCTTTTCCTTACGAGAAAACAACCCTTCGCCTTAAACACGCCTCCCCTTTAAGCAAGAGGTATAGCAAGATAGGCGGATGTGAGTGAGGTGATATTCTACTCTCCTGTAGGAGAGCGATCGCAATCTCCTTTATGCTGAAATAGTCATATTGCTGGTGCATTAAAGGGGAGAGCAAAAATTCATGAGACATCTGGCACTGCTGAGTGTATCGGATAAAACCGGGTTAATCGATTTGGCCCGTCAGCTAGTAGAGGAATTTGAGTTTGATGTAATCAGCAGTGGCGGAACGGCGGCATCCCTGCAAGCTGCTGGAATACCCGTAACTAAAGTTTCAGATTACACTGGCTCTCCTGAAATTTTAGGCGGAAGAGTTAAAACCCTGCACCCCCGAATTCATGGCGGCATTCTGGCGCGTCGGGACTTACCCCAGGATGTTGCTGATTTGGAGGCGCAATCTATTCGCCCGATTGATTTGGTGGTTGTCAATCTTTATCCTTTTGAGCAGACAATTGCTCAACCCGGAGTGCAGTTGGCTGAAGCGATTGAGAAAATTGATATTGGTGGCCCGGCCATGTTGCGGGCGTCAGCGAAAAATTACGCTCATCTCACGGTTTTATGTAACCCTAGCCAGTATGAGGCTTACGTGAATGAGTTGCGCCAGCATGGGGGACAGCCATCGATGGAGTTTCGTCAATCTTGTGCGATTGAAGCCTTTTCCCATACGGCTGCTTATGACCAAGCGATCGCATCTTACCTGATAGGAAGCCAACAGGCAGCCCCCCTAGCCCAACGGTTTACCCTTTCCGGACAGCAACGCCAATCCTTGCGCTATGGCGAAAATCCCCATCAACCCGCCACTTGGTATCAATCGGGAACAGTTCCTACAGGTTGGGCGGCAGCAACCAAACTTCAGGGGAAAGAACTCAGTTACAACAACTTGGTTGATTTAGAAGCCGCACGGCGCATTATTGTAGAGTTTACCGATACCCCAGCCGCCGCTATTCTCAAGCACACCAACCCCTGTGGCGTTGCTTTGGGAACAACCCTTTCAGAAGCGTATAATAAGGCGTTCAATGCTGACTCTGTTTCTGCCTTTGGTGGCATTGTTGCTTTGAACCAACCCATTGACGCCGCTACGGCAACAGCGTTAACCCAAATCTTTTTAGAATGCGTCGTGGCACCTGCTTGTGAACCCGATGCCCAAGAGATTTTGGCGGCTAAGTCTAAGGTACGGGTTTTGTTGTTACCCGATTTGAAGACTGGCCCACAGCAAACGGTGAAAGCCATTGCCGGTGGTTTTCTCGCCCAAGCTGCGGATGATGTTGTGGAAACTCCAGACAACTGGCAAGTCGTGACAGAAAAACAACCGACGCCGGAGGAATTGGAAGAATTATTGTTTGCCTGGAAAGTTTGCAAGCATGTAAAATCGAATGCTATTGTTGTGACTTGCGATCGCACAACCTTAGGTGTTGGTGCCGGTCAAATGAATCGCGTTGGTTCCGTCAAAATCGCCTTAGAACAAGCTGGGGAAAAAGCTCAAGGGGCAACTCTCGCCAGTGATGGCTTCTTCCCCTTCGACGACTCCGTGCGGACGGCAGCAGCAGCAGGGATTTCTACCATAGTTCAGCCGGGTGGTAGTTTGCGAGACCAAGATTCAATCAAAGCGGCAAACGAGCTGGGTTTGGTGATGGTCTTGACTGGCATCCGTCACTTTTTGCATTAAGAGAAAGCGAGTTATGATTTGGGCACTGCTCCTCATTCCCTTAGCGGTTGCGTTGGTACTAGGATACGCAATCAGCCGCTCAATGATTGGTAAAAAAGCGGCTGGGAGAAATCTACTAACTGCCACGTTGCTGTTTTTAGCGATGTTGGGTCTTATTTTTGCTCTGTTTTCTCTTCCCAATCCTTGGCGAGATTACAGCTTGTCAACCATATTTATTCTTTTTTCAGTACTGCTTTGGATTAGCATACTGAGTTGGCCGCAACGGAAAAGACGAGCTGGTTCTCTGCTGTGGAATTTAGGGCGGCCCACAACTCATCGGGCGATGCTGATAGCAGGCGGATTGTTTGTCCTCAGTGCCATTTTGCAAACCATTATGTTTGCACAGTTCGTGATTAAGGGATTTCCTGAGAGTTATAATACACCCGAATTTTACTTATCTCAAATCATCTTATATTGGTCTACCGCATTTTATTGTTTATGGGCTGGGGTGAGCAGGCTGCAACTTAGAGAAAATGGTATCTATTTTAAGTTTGGCTTTATTCGTTGGGAGCAAGTTACTTCTTATAAATGGGAGGGAGATAAAGGTAACACTCTCACCGTTTGGCTCAATCAACGTTTGCCCTTATTCCAAACGAGGAGTTGGGCGATTCCTACCGTTCACAAACCAACAATAGAGCGCATCCTCGCTTATCATGTCGCAGGCAGAACAAAAGCTACACAAGACTATTCCTATTAAGGTTTATAGGTCAGATGTAGGGTGGACAGTGCCTACATTTGCGTGATGAAAATGATTTCAAGATTTTGGGCGGACTGTCTGCCTTTCCTTGATTGTTGTTCATGGATTTATCCGTTAGCATTGAAATATTATTTTTTTTAACGCAGAGAAGCGCTGAGGAAGTCGCAAAGGGACGCAGAGTCTTTTATGCAAGCTAATACTAGATTAGATTGAGTTCAGTAGCATTCGACTTGCATATTTTTATCCCTAACCATTGATGGGAGAGGGGGTTGGGGTGTGAGGGTGTAATACCATGTCCGGTTAAACACCCATAATATCTGTAGGAGCGGGTTTAGTGATAATTTATCGAGATTCACAGATATGTCTTCATTCAAAACCCGCCCAACGAGCTAGTTTTATTAGAGTTAATCAGCCGGACATGATATAAGTCATTTATCTGTGTTCATCTGTGTGCATCGGTGGGTAATTTTTCTCACGAATCATCTAGAACTGCTACATCACAATGAAAAAAATAAAAGCTAGTTTCAGCTTACTTTTCCTAACTGCTAGTTTATCTACCTGTACTCAGATTTCAATTCCAGCTCAGGCAGTAGAAAAGTTGTCTCAACAAACGGTTAATTTGTCTAACGCCATCGCCCAATCTGCCGATATCCAAAGAAAACAGAATGGCAGATATGAAAAGTATTACAACAATAGATTTAACTATTCAGTAGCTTATCCAATTGGCATTCTTATCCCACAGGGGGAATCACAAAACGGCGATGGTAAAAAGTTCATATCGAAAGATAAAAATATAATTATGGCTGTTTATGGCAGCCATAATGTCCTCAATAAGAAGCTTGAAGAGGTATATCGCGCTGAATCTCGCAATGCGACTCCAGAGAATCCAACAAGGGTAGTCACCTACAAAACACGAGGAGACAATTGGTTTGTTGTTTCGGGCTATGAAGATGGCAAAGTCTTTTACAATAAGACAATTTTGCGGAACGGAGACTTCAAAGTTCTGGACATCCGATACAACAAATCACTCAAATCTAAATTCGATCCTATCGTTGCTGAAATTGCTAAATCCTTTAAGGGTTGAGTCTCTGCTCTAAACTGTCGCGCATCGAAGTGGCATTTCGGTGGAGCAAGGCCCCAAAGCAGAAGGATTGAGATTTTTTCATCTTCTCGGAAAATCAATGATTGTCTGCCGATAAAACTGGGGCATCCCTATGTCAAAATACTGACCTTTAACCAGGTATCCTATCATTCCCTCATCCTGGCGTAATCGGTCAAGGCAGGAAGTTAATTGAAATTCACCTCGTTCGCGCAGATTGGTGCTAATATTCTCTTCTAAATAATCAAAAATTTTAGGTTTGAGTACATACAAGCCGAATGCGGCTAAGAATTGGTCATCTGCCATTCCTGCTACGCGCAAATGCTTTCGTGCATACTCAATATTGGGTTTTTCGTACAGTTGCGTTATCGAAAGGATGGAGTTAGGTTCTTGCCAAGTTCCTTTAACACAACCTGCTTTCTGAATAATGTCTACTGGCATTACAGTCAAACCAATGACGCTTTGCTGCACTTGTTCGTAAACCTCTAAAACCTGACTCGCACAAGATTTTTCCGTATCAGATGAGTAAACATGGTCGCCCAGCATGAGCAAAAATGGCTCATTGTTGACCCATTCTTTTGCACAAAATACTGCATGGCCGTAGCCGTCCTGTTCTTCTTGCGTCAGAAAGGTAATGCGGCTTCCTAATTCTTGTATATACTGGCTATATTCCTGATTCTGGGGAGATAGTTTGTTGAATAGTTCTGCTGAAGGGGGAGTTTGAAAGAAGTCTTCAAATAATACGCGATCGCATTTTTGCACAACAATCCCAACTTCCTCTATTCCAGCACTAATGGCTTCTTCCACAATCGCCATTATTACAGGCTTAGCTCGTCCATCTCGGTCAATAATCGGAAAAAGTTCTTTTTTTATAGCTTTAGTCGCTGGAAACAAGCGGGTGCCAAAACCTGCTGCTGGAATTACAGCTTTGCGAACGTTATCAGTCTGCATAAATCGTTAGCTTCAAAGACTTCATTTGTGGAAAATCGCGTTCAATGATTTCAATTACTTTTTGTTGAGCGTTATTGCCTTTTACAATAAATTGTGCGGTACCATCTCCTTGTGAGCCAACACCCTTTCCCCCCCAAATATAAGGTTGAATCGGTTCATAATTCAGGATTTGGTGCAGAATAGGAGCTGTCAATTGGGAAGGACAAGCGGGAATCAAATTTCGGTCAAATTCAGCTTGTGCCTGTTTCATCAGGTTGCCAATTTGCTCCGCATCACCCTGTTGTAAGGCGTCAACCGCTTCTTGGGTAATTTTAGAATTGATAGAGCCGAGATAGTTCTGGACATTCTGCTTCACTTGGTTGGTGGCAAAGGGATAACACTCATTGAGTTGACTGAGGATTTGTTGAGTGTTTTTGCTAGCACCGAGGTCTACGATGACAAAGAATAGGTTCTTCGGTACATTGAGTTCGTTAACATCCACAAAATCGCCATCAAAAATCATCATGATCGGTCGATTGCCGTAAGCACAAGCCTGATCCATGCGACCACAGCGAGACGGTGTAGTAATTTCGCCTCGATAAGCAAACTCCATTTCTCCCCGAAGGGTCATCTTTAAGTCATACACCTGATTGAAGGCACGGGCGACAAGGACACAAATTGCAGCACTCGACGACAAACCTTTTTGAATCGGCAAATCTGTAAGGTAATTATCAATTTCCAGTCCACCGATGTGATAGTAAGTGAGAAATTGATAGGCAACACCTGCCACATAACTGAAAAACCCACCCTTTTGGGCTTCAGCTAGCAATGCTTGCCGTTCCATTGGTAGGGCAAACAGTTCTTTACGAGTTCCGTCAGATAATGAGGTGTGAAGAATCAGGTGAGTTGGATGAGGTTCTACCTCGGCATACAATCCCTGATTGGTGCCGACAAGTAATGTGTAACCTTTTTCTAGTGCAGGATTGAGGCGACGATAACCTCCTGCCCAATCGCTGTGTTCACCAAACAAAGAAAGACGACCTGGAACAAAAATTTTCATTTTTTTCTCAAATTTTCGCGCCCTTTAGTAATACACTACTGACATTTAGCTGCTAACTTCTCGATACGGATAAGCGATCGCTGATAGTTTACTGGGGAAAATCTGATGACCCACTTTGGTATTATCTGTCCGGCAGAAACTGGCCATCTCAACACGATGCTCCCATTGGGTCGCGAACTACAACAACGGGGTCATCGCGTTACTCTTTTTGGATTCCTCGACGCTCAACCCAAGACAGTAGCAGCAGGATTGGATTTCCGGCCAATTGGAGAGGCAGAATTTCCAGCAGGAGCATTGTCTCAATCCTTCGCCCAACTAGGGGAACTCAGTGGGTTAGCTGCTCTGCGATATACTATCAATTTACTGAAGCAGGGGGCGGATGTAATCCTCCGAGATGCCCCGCAAGCCATCAAAGAAGCGAATGTAGAGGCGCTGCTAGTAGACCAATCTTCACCAGAGGGAGGGACTGTTGCAGACTTCCTAGAGATTCCCTTCATTACTGTGTGCAGTGCTGTGGTGCTAAATCGGGAGGAAACTGTTCCTCCCTTTAACACCCCCTGGAATTACAATCCCGCCTGGTGGGCACGTCTGCGAAATCGCATGGCTTACTCTTTGCTCAGTCGCATCACGAAACCTATCCGAGGGTTGATAAATGACTATCGCAAAGAATGGAAGTTACCTCTGCATTCTCATCCCAATCAACTCTATTCCCAACTAGCTCAGCTCAGTCAACAGCCTGCTGAATTTGAATTTCCTCGCACAACATTACCCCAATGCTTCCATTTCACCGGGCCTTACCATAACTCAACGGGACGGAAACCTGTGCCTTTCCCCTATGAGAAATTAACTGGGCAACCGTTAATTTACGCTTCGATGGGAACGTTACAAAATCGCCAGCAGGAGATTTTCCACAGTATTGCTGAGGCATGTGTCGGCTTGGATGCTCAGTTGGTGATTTCTCTGGGTGGTTCAGGTAGTCCGGAATCTCTACCCGAATTGCCCGGTTTGCCTTTAGTTGTCAGTTATGCGCCTCAACTGGAATTGCTCAAAAAAGCGACGCTCACGATTACTCATGCTGGTATGAATACCACTTTGGAATCCCTCACTAATGGAGTGCCGATGGTGGCGATTCCGATTGCCAATGACCAACCTGGAGTTGCAGCACGTATAGCTTGGACAGGAGCAGGAGAGTGTGTACCTTTGTCCCGATTGAGTGTTTCCAAGCTCCGAGGTGCGATACAACGGGTACTGGCTGAAGAGTCTTACAAGAACAATGCATCCAGATTACAAGAAGCGATCGCTCGTGCAGGAGGAGTTCATCGAGCTGCCGATATTATCGAACAGGTTATATCTACCGGGAAGCCTGTCTCTAACAGTAAAGCGTCAAGTAACAAAGGGTTGATTTGATAGTTGTGAAAGCTCAAGATAATGTACCGGGAACAATAAAATCCGATGTTTTAATTTCTGGATGTTTTTGCAATAACTTATCCACTTTTTGACGAATTTCTAAAATGTCAGGTATTTGTATTTCATGTTTACTCAAATTTTCCTTGGATAAGTTTGAGCCACCTTGAGAATCTTTAGAAAATACCTGACATGCGCGAGAAACTTCAGCAAGGGATAAGCCACAGTACTCAAAAATAGCGCTGACTATCTTCTGAGGGTCTGCCACTAAATTTTCATAACGAATTGTACAGGTGGGAATTCCTTGCTGCTGAAGCAACC
The DNA here is from genome assembly GCA_040756535.1 of Cyanobacteriota bacterium. GTDB lineage: Bacteria > Cyanobacteriota > Cyanobacteriia > Cyanobacteriales > Coleofasciculaceae > JBFLZA01. The sequence continues at coordinate 4,273 of JBFLZA010000108.1, read as the reverse complement.
TGTAGCGTTGCATGACGGATAACCACGCCGTTGTATATATATCAATGGCGCTAGAGTCACTGAAATCTATATCATTGGCATACTCCTTAAGTAAAGGGATAAATCGACTATATAGGTCTATGTTCTGTGCAATTGTCGGAAGCATGGCACTAAGATAGACAAAAGCACGGATAGATGATTGAACAACATCTTCTGCATTGCGATATAAAAAAATCACTTTAGCATCAGGAAAAATCTGATATATTAAGTCTGCTAGTTCAATGCCAAAACTCCGCAGCTTAATGACACAGCAGGAGTGTTTTCCTTTTAAAGTAGGTTTACTCAAAAGATAAATACAAATTTTTAGTAGTTGGGCTATTTCAGCATCATTACTGCCGTCTGGATTTCGTAGACCTACTATTTGAGAAAAAACATCGGGTTCTGATAAACTAAGGACTGTTTCAATTTGATTGAACACTTTACTGAGTAAGGTAGAGCCACAGCGTCCGACGGAATAAATTATTATCAGTTTTTTAATCGGCTCTTCTATAGCTGTCATCAGTTGAGATAAGCCTTCTAGAGGAACAGCAATTAATCGCTGGGCATATTCATACTGGGCTTGGTGAAAAAAAGGTGCATTGGAAAGCTTGATATCTAACGGTGTTTCAACAAAAATTGCTTGTTGGTTTTGAGGATCGAGGCAATATAAACTGATATTGGGACTTCCAATAATAGTTTTTGCGTCAATATTCTCTCCTTCTAGATAGTCAAAATCTTGTAGCTTAACTATAGAGAGAGGATCAGGTCGCTGCTTGCTTTGAATGTAAAGAATTTTGGCATTCATTTGAATTTTCTCTAATAAATCCTTATCTAAGACTACTAGTGCAGGATGGCAGAAATAACTGACCAGCTAAATATCTCCCCTGCTCCCCTGCTCCCCTGCTCCCCTGCTCCCTTGCATGATAAAGAGGTGGTCACAAACTTTTGCCGCGCTGCACTAGGTACATCCCCCTGCCAATCAACAACTTTTATGAAAAACCTATGGTTTCATAAATATCAGTCTTTGTTATCACTATAGATATGGGAGAGCCAGCAAATATCAGCTCTTTAAACTGAACTAGAAGCTGCCTGGAGGACTTGCTGAGATTGAGAGCGCGTACCTGTAACTACCATCCGCACACCATCTTTGGGTGCCAACAATAGTCCCCGACGTACTGGCTGTACTGGCTTGCTATCAGCTAGTTCCATCTGCCAACTCGACAACACTGTCGCCAAAACCAGTTTCATTTCAAACTGGGCAAATGCTAGACCTATACAGCGACGGCTGCCGCCACCAAAGGGCAAGTATTCATAGGGGGAAAATTGACGCTCCAGAAAACGCTCTGGCCTAAATTGCTTCGGTTCAGGATACAAATCTTCCTGATGATGGGTCAGGTAGATGCAGGGAGATAGTATACTACCGGGTTCAAACTGGTAGCCCATAATTTGTATCGGTGATTTAACTACTCGCTGCAAGGCAAACATCGTCACTGGGTAAATACGCAGCGTTTCTTGACAGACTGCATTCAAATAGGGCAGTCGTAAAATAACATTCGGATCGGGGTTCTCACCGAGAGTATCCAGTTCTTGCAGCAGCTTCTGTCGTACCTCTGGCAGATGGTGAATCCAATACAATGCCCATGCTAAGGAAGTTGCAGTGGTTTCATGACCCGCTACTAAGAGGGTAATCAACTCATCGCGTAATTCTACATCCGTCATCGGCTCACCCGCTTCATCGCGAGCTGCCATCATCAAAGAGAGGATATCAGTCCGAGATGAATCAGGTTGCTTGCGCCGTTCGGCGATCTCAGCGTAGATAAGTTTGTCGATTTGCCGCTCATTATCCATCAAGCGTCCCCAGGGACTTAGTGGACCCCAATCTTTTTGAAGAATCGGGAAAAGAAGCAAAATCGCCCGGAAGACAGATTTTGTCCCCTCTAGCCGGGTCAAGAGCAGCTGCTGTAGTTGTTGGTAACGGAGACCATCATCTAAACCAAATACAGCCTTTAAAATTACCTGGAAGGAAATCGCTTGCATGGACGAACGAACACAAAAGGGTTCGCCAATTTTCCACTGTGATGTTACGGCAAGAGTGATATCACGGATGAGCTGACCATAGGCAAGCATCCGTTGCCCATGAAAGGGGGGTGTCAACAACTTGCGCTGCCGTCTGTGGCGATCGCCAGAGAGCGCAATCAATGATTGCTGCCCTAGAAAAGGCGGTTTAATACCCGCTGCCTCACCAGAGTCCAATTGGTTTGAATCGGCGGTAAAAACCTCCTGAATTCCTTGAGGGTTACTAATCAATACGATTGGTTTATCCCCCATCCCTACTGGGAGAGTGAAGATGTCACCATAACGTTCAGCATAGATTTCCAGTACTTTCATGGGGTTAGTAAGCCACTGGAGCGTCTGCCGCCAAGGTAAAGTCTGAGGGCCGTCGGGCAGTTGAAGTGCAGGCATTTCTGTTTACTCCCAATTATTGGCTATTGGCTCAGCTTGTTAGGCATATTATCTGATACCTTGTTGATTTGGCTATTTATGTCACGAATTAATTAAGGAACTAAGGAACTTATGACCCATTGATTTTGGTCAAATCTACCAATCCCAAATCTAAAATTGAAAATTGGCTGAGTATCCCTGCTGTCGTTGACAAGACATCGACTTGAACCAATGCGATCGCTCTACAACTCCATCCTTGAAAACGCGATCGCGCAACTAGTGCAGCCAGTCATAATCAGGCGAGTCAGTGACTTGAACTTTTAACATCACGTAAACAAACGTATATGACCTTCACCCCACAACAATCTAATTCCCAGGATGTAAAAGTTAAGCTTCTGCTTGCGGGAGGACATGAGTATACCCTTTACCTCAAACCCGATTCCCCCATACTGCACAGTCTCATAACAGCCATCGTAGCTCGTGCCCAAAAGCAAGAAAAGGTTTTCTCCTATTTGTTCCAGATTCCGATTGAGGAGGGTCGTGCTGCACTGTCTTTTCCCAGTGAACAACTGATTGGACTGGTTACAGAACCCCCCGTTTATTGGCAGCAACCGCAGGAAACTCAAGCTCAAATCACCCAACCTCAAGTTACGGATGTTATAGAGTCTCACTACGTACAAATTGACAACTTCTTAACAGTCGAGGAACACAAGCGTCTCCTCAGTTATGTTTTCGAGCAAGAATCAGCTTTTGTTCCCACCAGTACTTCAACAGGCGATCTAGATTATCGGCGCTCGATGATTCTCTACTCATTTCCTGAATTTTCTCAACTCATCGTTAATCGGATTAAGGCAATTCTTCCCGATGTATTTAGAAAATTAAATCTTCAGTCATTTCCTATTGCTGACATTGAAACTCAGTTAACATCCCATAACGACGGAAATTATTATAAAGTTCATAACGATAACGGCTCTCCAGATACCGCCACAAGAGAGTTTACCTATGTTTACTACTTTTATCGTGAACCCAAAGCCTTTTCTGGGGGTGAATTGGTCATCTATGACAGCCAAATAGAAAACAACTTTTATGTCAAAGCAGAGTCTTACAAAGCTGTTGAACCTCGCAACAACAGTATTGTGTTTTTTCTTAGCCGTTACTTACATGAAGTTCTACCCGTTAGTTGTCCTTCCAAAGCTTTTGCTGATAGTCGCTTTACGATTAATGGCTGGGTTCGTCGGAAGTAAAATTATGAATTATGAATTATGAATTATGAATTATGAATTATGAATTATGAATTATGAATTATGAATCTAAGGGGATGAAATCCTCTGTCGTCATATATGCGGAGGTAGGGTTAAAAATAGTTGGTAAGTTCTGATTTCAAAAATGTTCTTTCTCAGGAGCGCCCCACGAACGCTTTTCACGCCCGTTATAGATGAAAGAAACCCTTGCTCCCCTGCTCCCTTGCGAGTTTCTTAGGAGCGTCAGGAACGTCAGCTTCAACCAACTACTGATGACCACACCCTTGATGGGGGGGATGAGATTAACAACCAGCGATCGCTACGGTGTGCAACAACTTGTCCATGGCAGAATGTAAACTCAACTGCTTTAGAAGGAACTGGTTCTGGTAACGTTGATTAAGATAATTGATGTTTAATGCCTCTTGGCGTCTCTAATAAAGTTCGCTGCTCCACTATTCAAGACGTCAGGGGGGCGCATGGTGGGATAGGTATTATGTCGCTAGTTGTCCAGAAATATGGTGGTACTTCCGTTGGGTCAGTTGAACGTATTCAAGCTGTTGCCCAGCGTGTAA
>JBFLZA010000107.1:0-17163 GCA_040756535.1 Cyanobacteriota bacterium | reverse complement strand
ATTAGCCTGAACATACACGAAATGAAGCGTCTCGCCAGAGTCACGATCAACGAGTTTAACTACGGCATCGCGGGACGTTCCATTATTAACCATCAGGTTTCCATGACCCTTCAAGTCTTGAGGTGGAATCAGATTCGTTCCATTGGGTAGAGAAATGGGAGAACGAGTGGGGCTTGGTTCAACTGTAAGCTTTGATGACGTTGATACAACAGGGGGTTGTACTTGCTGGGATAAAATTCTGGGTACCACAATCACAAGCCCAATGACGCCTGCAATCGTCAATGCCCCTGGAACAACGTATTCGCGTAAAACAGACGATAAGCATTGCTGGAAATTAGAAGAAATAGATTGATCGAGGCGTTCGCTTTGAGGAGTTCGACCACATGCAGGACAGCGAATTACGTGACCTAAGTTGCGAGGGTTGCTCATGTAGAGCAATCCACATTCGCAGTGTAGAATTTGAACTTTGTTGTCCTGCATAATTAGCTCCCTGTGTTCTAAAGACCACTACTGGAGTTTGTATTTACTCCTTGTAATGCCATCTATTTCTCAGTGAGCGGAACTTATGCAAAATTATCAGTCCTAGCAGGAGTTAGAAACGGTTCGATCTCCCTGGAGAAAGGCGATCGCAAAACACATTGATTCCGGGCTGTTACACTACAGTTACGTCGGTTCAACGGGTTGATATGACTACATCCCTACCCCACCTCAAACCTCAGCATCCACCTCTGCAACAGTGGCATCGGGCAACTTGGGATGATTACCAAGCCTTGCGCGATGATCCAACCTTAAAACACGTTAAACTCTCATTTAATCAAGGCTGGCTGTGGGTCGATATGGGTGGTGAAGGCATTAATCATGCTAGTTTCAGTGATTTGTTAACCAGTTTGCTGTTCTTATGGGCGATTCAGCATCCAGAACAATCCTTCAACTCCTTAGGGCGTTGCCTGCTCGAAAAACCTCAAAGCCAAGCCTGTGCGCCAGATTTAGTGCTGTATGTGGGGGATGACTTTCCTCTTTGGCGAGAGGGCGACCCCAGGCGGGTTGATTTGTCGGCATGGCGTGTACCGGATTTGGTCGGGGAAATTTCAGATACCACCCTGGTGTCTGATTTAGATGAGCAGAAGCATTTGTATGAAGCTTTGGGTATCCCCGAATATTGGGTAATTGATGTGAAAGGGGAACGGGTGTTTGCTTTTCAGTTGAATGAGCAAGGGCAATATAAGGTTTGTGAACAGTCTCGTGCCCTGGCAGGACTGCCGATTTCGCTGTTGACACAAACGGTTCAGAAATTAAGTGAAGGCACGAATACAAGTGCAGCCGCCTGGTTTGCTCAAGCGATCGCTAAGACAGATGGCTAAGGTTAATTTTTTTAGCGCAGAGGACGAGAACCTACTGGACATTGCACTTGCAAAGAACTCGCTGCAGGAGGTGTTGGCATTGCAGGAGGTAAAGTGGAGGGTTTGTCTGTTTCACAAATTTGGGCAGTAGTCGCCGTTTTCCCATCTACTTGAGTGGCAAACACCGCACTGATGTAACTGGGAAGTTCCGCATTTTTTGCGATCGCAGTAATCATCACACTCTGCGTACTATCCTTTTGAGGTACAATTTCATAGCGATAGTACTCAGTTTCTAAGTTCGTGACAATCTTCAGCTCATCGATATCAGCAGCAAATTTTCCATTGTTCTGATAGTAAGCCTGCTGGGCTTGGGATAAGATAGTTAGATACTGTTTGACAACACTTTGTTTATTACTAGCATCTTGGGTTTCAAGCGTAACCACTGGCACGTCTTTAGGTACGGTTGTAGCATCGGAAACCTTCTCAAACAGCGCAGGTGTGGAGCTAAACTTGGTTGGTCTGCCTTCTTCAGGGCTAACGCCATCTAACTCTAACCGCAACTTCCCTTCAGGAGTCAATTCAAAAATGGTCTTGGCAGTTTCATCGGGGCTAAGTGCCATATCTATTTGCATCGGTTGAGTGATGGGATTAATTTTGTAACCCAACTGAATCGCAATAGAAGACCCATCAGGTGCTGGTAGCACTGTAAATAACTTCCCATCAGGCGCAAAAATAAAAGTAATGGTTTTACCTGATGTGGGGTCTTTGGTTTGCCACTGTCCTTGTAACTGTTCGTCAATGACCTTTGTTTTAGCAGCGTCTTGAGTTTGAGATACTGTTTGTGCCAATAGGAGTTGAGCGCTCAAGGGTGTTGCCAGCGTACCCAGTAACGCTAGGAGTAGTCCTTTTACAATGAACTGATGAGGACTTGAGAACCGTTGCGATCGCTTCACACTCATAGGGTTTGAACCTGTAGGTCGATTAGAAATAAAATGACTCATGACATTAGCCCAGCCACTCTTTGGATTTTAGCAGCCAGAATTCGATGGTGATGTTAGAGTCGTTTTCCTTGAGGTTCCACACCTTTTTTCCTAGCGGTACGATAGATCATGCCCGAATTTTTGCGATCGTAAACAACTGAAGGCTGATCTCAAACTCTCAAAAATCATCTACTGTATGTTCACTGGGAGAATGAATTTGTTAATTTACGTAGATAAAAAGCGAAATCATCACTTTTTTAAAAGCTATCTTGAATTGCTTCTATATTTAGTAAAATTATTGCTATCCTTTCTCTATAAATACTGTTTCTATATTACTATCACTGATTTAAAAGTTGCTTCTATAAATCAATATTTTTGAATTTATTTATTCAATTTTTATAGCAGTTAAAGATTTTGGGTTTGATTTAGAAAGATTTAAAGTAATTTTTAAGATGCCAATTGCTGCTTTAGCCGTTGTGATTTATCGAGTTGAAAGCAAGGAGTAGGGAATGGGTCGTTCTTCTATAGTCCTCCTATGTGTTACCCAGCTTTTCCATTACTGGAGCGATGCTCGGCTTGGAGATATGCCAAGTCCGCTCAGAGATTGGTAGGCTGAGAAGAGTCTCCAGTGGCTTTATAGAAGGAGAGTTAGATTTGAAGTATCAGAATTCACAAAATTGGCAAGCTGTAGTCGGAGGGATTATAGCAGCAGCCCTCATTCTCCTCAGCTTTAGTTCGTTTGTTATCATCAACCCAGGCCAGGCAGGGGTTTTAAGCATCCTGGGAAAAGCTAGAGATGGTGCTTTACTGGAGGGTGTCCACTTCAAACCGCCACTGATCTCAACGGTGGATGTGTATGATGTGACGGTGCAAAAGTTTGAAGTTCCAGCGCAGAGCTCCACGAGAGATCTTCAGGATTTATCCGCTAGCTTTGCCATCAACTTCCGCCTCGATCCAACTGAGGTTGTTCAAATTAGGCGGAAACAAGGAACGTTACAAAATGTTGTGTCCAAAATTATTGCACCCCAGACGCAGGAATCTTTTAAAATCGCTGCGGCTAGGCGAACAGTTGAAGAAGCGATTACTAAACGCTCTGAACTGAAGGAAGACTTTGACACGGCTTTAAACGAGCGCCTAGAAAAGTACGGTATCGTCGTGCTAGATACTAGCGTCGTTGATCTTGCGTTCTCCCCAGAGTTCTCTAAGGCAGTTGAGGAAAAACAAATTGCTGAACAACGGGCACAAAGAGCTGTTTACATAGCACAGGAAGCCGCACAAGAAGCGCAAGCGGAAATTAATCGCGCTAAGGGTAAAGCAGAAGCTCAAAGACTCTTGGCTGAAACCCTGAAAGCACAAGGAGGTCAGTTAGTGCTTCAGAAAGAAGCGATCCAAGCTTGGAAAGAGGGAGGAGCTCAGATGCCAAAAGTCCTTGTTATGGGGGGTGGCTCAACGAGTAATGTCCCCTTCCTCTTCAACTTGAATAATCTTCAGGATGAACCTGCCGCTCAGTAGTGCTATCAAATCTGCTTGATTGCACATTGTATTCAGTAGGGACACAGCAATGCTGTGCCCTTACCCTTTGTGTGTTCATTTAAAGTGATTCGATATGATACCTTTTCGCTAGATAGTTGCACAGGGAACAGGTCGTGCCCCTACAGTTTTATTCAAGTTTATCTTCAGTAGGAGCAGCAACTTGAGATAACTCTAGTATCGCCTGGAGAGTGTGCCAGCACAGTGTTGCACACTTAATCCGTACAGGAAACTGGGAAATGCCCTGCAAAATATTCAGTTTCTGCAAATCCTGGGGGAACTGATGTTGTCCCATCACCATGCCTCGAAAGCGCTGCACCATTGACAGGGCTTCTTCTACGCTTTTGCCCCGAACAGCATCCGCCATCAAATCCGCTGAAGCGATCGCGATCGCACAACCTTGTCCCTCAAACTTGACATCACAAATCCTGTCACCTGTTTGATTTAGCTGTACGGTCAGTTCAATCGTGTCACCACATAATGGGTTATGGCCCCGATGATACCCATGCACCGGGTTGGTTTTGCCTCGATGCCTAGGTTTCTTTGAGTGATCGAGAATAACTTGTTGGTAAAGACTGCGCTGATTGATTGAAGTAGTCATAAAAATTCAAAATGATAGATTACATAATTCATAATTCATAATTCATAATTCCGTAATTTTTCATAATCACTTGGTGTGTCAATATCAATTGCACCTTCAGGAAAAGGAACGCTAAAAACTTCGTGACTGTGTTTTTTAATCAGTTTCTTTGCTCCTTCCGTACTTTTTAGAGTCATAAGTTCTGAGAACAATGTGTGGCTGAATAACGCAGGTACACCTAATGTCCCTGCATACTCGGAAGCAATAATCGGTTTGCTTGTAATGTAGTAAGTTTCAACAAGTTGATTAAACGTTTGGGACGAAATGAAGGGCTGATCGCAAAGTGCGATCGCAACGGCTTCTAAGTTTTGATTCATAGCAAGCAGCGCTTCGAGTCCAACCCGAATCGAAGAACTCATCCCCTCCTCCCATTGTTGATTTTCTAAAATTTGTACGGGAAACTGGCTGATTTCCGGCTTAATTCGTTCCACATTTGCCCCCAGAACAACGACAATGGGTTGAAAGTCGGAAGCGATCGCAACTTCTATGATGTGACGAACAAAACTGCATCCTCGATAGGTTAGCAGTTGTTTTGGAGTACCCATCCGAGTAGATGCTCCTGCGGCTAGAATCATCAGACCAATAGGGGAAGAATTCATTACGTCTCAGTCATGAATGGGGCCTAATTTGTTTCTGAGTGACCCTCCTGAGCGATTGGTAAGAACAGCTTGAATTTCAGCCACAATCGATAGAGCAATTTCTTCCGGCGTATCTGCACCAATGTCAAGTCCAACGGGACTGTATAAGCGTTTTAGTTGGTTTTCGGTTGGAGTAATTCCTTGTTCTTGCAGGTCTTGAAATAGCTTTTCTGTTCGGCTTTTGGGGCCGAGAATACCTAAATATCGGACAGGAGAAGGCAAGAGGGTTTTTAAGATTTCAAGGTCGTGAAGGTAATTATGAGTCATAACTACAGCCATTGTGCGGTCGTCTAGCAAAACGGATTCGCATATATTTTCTGGACGGCAAAGAATGACTTCATCCGCACTTGGAAACCGCTCTCGTGTACCATCCGCTTGTCGGTTATCAATGATTGTCACATACCATCCCAATTCTTGCGCCAAGCGTACCAGTGGGTTTGCATCATGACCTGCGCCAAAAATCATCAACGGCACTGGCGGCTGAATGACTTCGATAAAAACCTCGGCTTTACCTGCCGCTAAGGGATACGTTTTTACCGTTGAGCGATTGTCGTTAAGCGCTTTCCAGGCATCATCACGGATTTGGGCAACTAAACCGGCATCTTCGATGTTACTCTTGATTGTGCGATCGGGATGCACCATTAAACGAGTTCCAACTTCTGCCTGAACTTGACCCTCAACATAAAATACCGTTGCCAGAACTCCTGATTGTCGTTGGTGGAAGCAGTTGCTAAGAAATGCTAGATGGTTTACCCCTCGCACTTCGTGCCGCTTTGCTAACAGTCCCCCCTTACTAAGGGGGGAAGGCAATTCCGAGTCGGAGTTCCCCCCTTGATAAGGGGGGTTAGGGGGGTGGTGCAAGATTTGAGTTAACGGACTCTCTTCCTCTACTCGCTCAATGAGAATTTGAACGATGCCATTGCAGCCCAGTCCGAGTCCCCAGATAATGTCATCATCGGACATGGTATCGTACTGCACAACGATGGGTTTACCCGAAATCATGACCGATTGAGCCTGCTCGAAAACATCACCCTCTAGACAACCACCGCTAAGGGAACCAACCAACTCTCCTTGTGAGGTCATCAGCATTCGAGCGCCCGGTCGTCGGTAAGTAGAGCCTTGGGCTTTGACGAGAGTGGCGAGAGCTGCTGTTTTACCGCCACTTTTAACCTTTTCAAAGGCTGCAACAATATCCTGTATTTCTCTCATAAAGTAATGGATGGCGATTACTACTTTCGCCGCATAGCTCGTGATGCCAATCTGAACAGAACTCTTAAGGCAATTCTCAGTCAACAACTTGCAAGACAATCTTGCCGCGTGTACGACCACTTTGGCTCATTTCGTGCGCCTGCCGCGCCTCGCTGAGTGGCAGCACTGTCTCGACGTAAGGCTTGATTTTTCCAGAATCAATTAGCTCAGTAATCTCCCTGAGTTGGTCGGCATTGGGTCGCACGCTAAGCATCGCGCTATGCAAGCCATACTGTGAAGCTTTTTCTTCAGGGGGTGAACCGACGATGGAGACGAGAAAACCCCCTTTTTTGAGAACGCCGAAGGAGCGCTCTTGTGTCTCACCGCCAATGGTGTCAAAGACGACATCCAAGTCGCTCACCACTGTCTCGAACGGCGTTGTTTGGTAGTCAATCACTTCGTTAACGCCAAGTTCGCGCAGGAATTCAGCATTGCGTGCCGATGCTGTGCCGATGACATAAGCCCCTTTGGCTTTCGCTAATTGCACTCCCATCGAACCGACACCACCTGCTGCTGCGTGAATTAGCACTTTTTGACCGGCTTCGAGCCTTGCGGTATCAAAGAGTGCTTGCCATGCCGTCAGTGCTCCAACTGGAACAGCGGCAGCTTGCACGAAATCGAGTGAAGCAGGCTTCATGGCAATTTCTTCTTGCTTGGCAACCATAAACTCGGCATAGGCACCATCGCGAAACAAGCTGGTGTAGCCATAGACTGGAGTTCCTGGCTGGAATTTTTCCACTTCTGGGCCCGTTGCTTCAATCGTTCCTGCAACATCCCAGCCCAGAATCAATGGCATTTGGTGATTGAATATGTCTTGACCATAACCATCGCGAATTTTCCAATCAATCGGATTGACACTCGCCGCACGGACGCGAATTAAAATCTCGCTTGTCAAAAGGGTTGGTCGCGGAGCATCTTCGTAAACTAAGGTTTCCGGCCCACCATGAGTGTGGATGCGTACTGCTTTCATTGTTGCCATTGCGTGTTTTCCTTTTGAGTCGGTTTGCAACGGGCATCTATCAATTTACAGTAACTTGTCCGGTGCGATCGGTACTAGGGTGAAGGAGGTCATAGCTAAGCAGTAGCAAAGTCGGAATACTCACGCATAGAAGGATGATGGAAGCCTACCACAATTTCTTGTTTAGAGATGCCCATTTCTTCTAAATCTTCATCCACTTCAATATCAGTATTGTTTTCTTGGAGCCAAATTTTGTCACCTTTGATATCAAAGTGAAAAATACAGTGATGAACCCGTTTTCTTTCTCGCCAACCGATATCTAACAGAAGATAATGGTCATTTTCAGTATCAAAAACCAACTCAATTTCCACGCCGGATTCGAGATTTTTACTGATTGAGTCTGCATACTGCTTTAGAAGTGTTTTGATGCTTTGCCGATAGTATTCTAGTCTATCCATGATTGAATTTCCTCCTTATCTGGGACATATATGATTAGTTTGATTGGGTATTGTTCTAGCAGATCTTGAATCAAGACTTCTCCAAACAGTTCTTCATAGACGGTATCTGGCACAGCTAAGTAAATCGTTCGATCGGGTTCGAGCCTTTGTAGGGCTACCTTATATGGGAAAAATTGTCCAAATGCCTGGTAGAAATCGGTAATTTTTGAAGCTCGGAGAAAGCTTTTGACTTCTACGGCTATTTTCTGGTTGCCTTTTTGGGCAGCAATGAGCTTTTCTGCCCCCAAATCCACTTCTAGCCTGAGTGTTCCGATATTCAGGGGTAGGGGATCGTGGGTAATTGTCCACCCATCTTTCTCCAAGGCGTGCTTGACTGCTTCATGAAAGCGGTCTTTTCGAGACATTGCTTTACACCTCCACTTCTACGGTAATCGAAGTGTTGTAGCACATTGACCAGAGTTCTTAGTTTACTCAAACGTATCGTAAATAAACATCAATTGCCGCTTATCGTTGTGGATACAGAGCTAGAGAAGATTGTGCAATGGATAAACTAACTGAATATCCAAAGCTATTGAAGCATATTTTGGCTGAGTATATTGAGTTATGTACTCGCCGTCCCAATCCTGAGTTAGAGACTTTTTTAATTGATGATGAGCGGAAAGGACATTACATTTGGATGAATCTTGGTTGGCAGAATGGAGAGCGGGTTACAGGAATGACAGTTTACGTCCGTATTCGTGATGGGAAGTTTTGGATCGAAGAGGATTGGACGGAAGAAGGAATAGCAACTGAGTTAGTACGTGCTGGTGTTCCCAAAGAAGACATTGTGTTGGCATTCCATGACCCTAAAACTCGACATTACACTGATTTTGCCGTGGCGTGAGCCGTTGCCAGCTGGGATAAAAATGAAGTTGGGCTGCTGTGAATACACTGGCTATCTCTGAGAATGTTAGCCTAACAATAACTTTGAGCCAAAAAACTTTCATCGCCATGCAGATTAGCATTGAACTTCCAGATGGTGTTTTTTCGGCACTCCGTAGTAATCCAGAAACGTTTGTTCAAGAAATGCGTTTAGCTGCTGCTGTCAAATGGTATGAGATTGGCATTGTCTCCCAATCTAAGGCGGCTGAAATCGCAGGAGTCAGCCGTCACCAATTTTTGGAAGCCCTTAACCGCTTTAACGTTTCTCCCTTTCAAGTGACTCCCGAAGAATTAGCCGAGGAATTAGCGCGTGAATAGACGACGGGTTGTGATTAGAAGTAATGTTGAGTTTCCTAACTTCAACCCAACCTACATTGATGAGCGATCGCACTTTGGCGGACGGCTGTCTACAGAGCAATACAAGTAGATTAGCAATCTTTATGGGGACAGTTGCGATCGCATAAAACCATAGCCGTGATCAAATCGCGGTATCATCCTGCAATTGAATCGATTAAGTTGCTCAACAATATTAGGACTATCAAAATCTTTTGTGTTTCGGTTGAGGAAACAAGCTATCTGAGGTTGGTTTTGACGTAGGTGGGTGATGACGGATGCATAGATGAGAGCATCTTGGGGTTTCAGAGTGTAACTCTCTTCATCTACTGCTGCCTCGGTGAGAATATCGGCAGTCAGCGCAATAATTTCTGCACTTTGCAACAGTCGTTCTCGATACTGCACAAAGCGCTGTTGTTCCTCCTCATTACTCTGCACCAACAAATTTGCAATGTCTTGGATGCTACTGATACGACTCATGTAGGATGCTGTGCGCGAAAGTTGCTGTAACTCATCTCGAAGCTTTCGTTGAAGCTCTTTACGACTGTTTGCTTGACGAATTAATTTCTCGTGGGGTTCAGCCAAGCTATATGCAGGTATAACGAGTTGTATACGTCCTGCTTCACCAAGTTGCAAAATTTGTTCGCAGCTAACAAACTGTTCTTGCTGGAAGGCTAGTTCCAAGACAAAGTTGGTTTCAACATAGACATTCACGTAACAGCCTCATACTTGAACTTGCCTCCAACTACAGCATTATACAGACCTGAATCAACGAGCCATTGCTGAGATTCCTCAATATCTTCGGGAGATTTCTCCGAATGAATGACTTGCCAAAGCCATGATTCAATAATCAGTTCTAAGCTTTGATCGCTGATTTTTTCCGCAGTGACTCCAGCCCTTTCAAAGTAAGGTTGAAGAATAGGGTGTGCATCAATGGTGTAAGTTGGCTCACTCTGGTCAGATTGAGCATCAGCATCAGTCCATAAGTAGAAGCGATCGGGAAAAACCATCATGAAATAGGGGGCTTTCGGAAACGTTCCATGTGCGAGGATATTACGTCGGAATTGTGCTGCCCACTCTGGTGATGCGTCGAGTTTAGTTTTAACTTCAATGTCAAGAATTCGTTGACCATTACGGTTGTGAATTGACAAATCCCAGTCAGTATCCCAATTAAAAGACATGATTAAAGCCTATTTTACATGACTGATTGTTCATTATTGTGCCATAGAGAGCTATTTTAAGGGATTTGCATTCTACTTTGCCGGATAAAGTAAATGATCGGGATCTAACCAAACAATGTAGAAAACCTCATCAATGAAAAAACCATGCACCCTACCATGTTCATTTGAGGAGAGGGAAAACTGATAGGGAATATCAATTAATTGCTCCTCATTTGGCAACCCAAATCCATTCTCACTGGTATCTTCCCATTTGATTGGATGACATCTGAGGGTACTGCTACGGTTTACTAACAATTCTTGAGCTGTCAAACTGCATAGAGCTTTCAATCGTTCAAGCAACGTCAGCCAATAGATTGCATCTTTTCCGTTACAAGAAAACTTGCTATGGCTGTCCTGATAGTACTTAAACGAAAAGCTGATGCCTTGAGGTGGCTTCAGCTTTGTTGATTGAATAGCTGACGTACTGCCTTTGGCAACATCAGTCTTCTTAATCTTCTTCTTCGACACGAGAACCGTAGTACTCCTTCATCCACTCCTTCTGAATCACTGCATCGGAAGGTGCATCGGGTAGTAGTTTTCCTCTAGCCTGATTCCAAGGAGCTTCGACATGAGTCATCCGCTCTAGTTCGTAGGCATCACAGGCAAAATACTCTTGTGCCACCTCATCCAAAAACTCCTGAACCTCTTGAGGCAGTTCTGGGTTAGCCTCCTTTAAAATGGGTTGCCAGCCAAATGCTTTGTACTTCTGATATAGCTCAGGAATTACGGGGCCATGTACCCATGCTTGAAAATCTTCCTGAAATAGGGGAGTGCCATGCAGTGCAAGATGCCAAGCTTGAGCGTAATAAACAAGCTTTTGAAGTTTCAGGTTACTGATAAAAGAGCCTGTTTCATTGGCTAGCCGGAGGAAGTAATCCGCAATGTTAAAGCATGACAGCACTATAATCACCCCCTTCAATCTGCTATATCGTAGTCAATCTTCAGATGTTCGCATACCTCAGCTTACAGAGTCATGAGGCTAAAAGCTATGAGACGTGTTCCTATCTTAATTATAGTTCAATTGTACTAAGGTAGCGATCGCAGTACATTGACTAGATTTCTTAGTTTGCTCAAACGCTTTGAGTCCTGACTTATACTGATGCTATGCCTAGACTGGACTTCATCCATAATGCCGTTAGAAATGCACTGATCAAAGATGGCTGGTCTGTCACCGATGATCAGTCTATGTCCGTATTCGTGATGGGAAGTTTTGGATCGAAGAGGATTGGACGGAAGAAGGAATAGCAACTGAGTTAGTACGTGCTGGTGTTCCTAAAGAAGACATTGTGTTGGCATTCCATGACTCTAAAACTCGACAGTATACTGATTTTGCTGTGGCGTGAGCTGTTACCAGTAGGTTAATGTTCGTAGTAACTGGACGCAGATAGCCTTTAGACATCTCCGAAATATAAATTCTCGTGAGAAAATAAGAAAACATGTTACATTTCAACCGTTGATAAAAAGTGCTATGAGTTCAATGTGGGAAGCCGTTGAAAAGAACCCAAAAGAGGTTAAGCGCTTGCTCGGAATCGACCGAGAGCAGTTGCGGCAATTGATGGCTCAAGTCGAGTTACGGCATCAGCAAAAACAGGAGGAAATTGAACGCAATAAGCTTCGAGTAAATCAGAAAGGAGGTGGTAAAAGACCAAAGTTATCAAAGCAAGAGCAAATACTCTTGACTTTAGTTTACTTGCGACATTCACCTACCTTTCAGTTACTAGGTCTACAGTTCGGGGTCAGTGAAACGACCGCGAATGACATCTTCCACTATTGGCTACCAATTATTATTGTAGTTCTACCTCCAACGCTGCTTGAACAAGTAAAAAAGTTCGAGGGTGACTACGAGTGGTTGCAGGAAATCCTTAGTGAACTCCAGCTAATAGTAGACACCTCAGAACAAGCTAGGGAGAGACCTGGAGCTTACGATGAGCAAAAAGAGTTTTACTCTGGTAAGAAGAAAACTCATACCCTGAAAAATCAATTCATTGTTCTACCAGATGGAAAAGATATTGTAGATATTCTTCTGGGAGTACCAGGACCTAAAAGCGATATAAACTTGTTGAGACAGCGCTTTCAACAATTTGCTTCCGAGCAAAGATTTGGTGGAGATAAAGCTTATCAAGGGGAGCCACAGGTGACGACTCCTCACAAGAAACCCTTAGGTGGACAGTTAACAGCTCTCCAGAAGCAACAGGACAGAGATTTTTCTAAGCAGCGAATTTTTGTAGAACATGTTATTCGTCTCATTAAAATATTTAATGTGGCACGGGAGAGATTCCGGTTAACGTACTTTAATTACGAGCCAGTCATTCTTGCTATTTGTGGATTAGTAAGACTCCGAATTAAAGCTCTGATTCTGCCATCTTAAAGCTCAGACGGTAGTGATGTTAAATAAGCTAAATTCGTGACTATTTTAGAGTCTACTTTAACAGCAACTACCTTAAAGCCCGATTTTTACGTCAAAACTGACTAAGGTTGCAAGTCTCACGTAATCATTGGAATCTACTCCCCGCAAAGAGTCAGGGGTTTCCGGAGATGTCTTTTGCAACCCAACGACAAGTAAGCTTCGTTCCGGTGTGGTGAGCTTCTTAGACTGTTTAATCCAGCGATCGCTTTTCCAAAAGGCTGGAATAGCAGAGTTGGTGAGGGTTACGAATAGAAGTCATGTTGGGTTTCCTCAGGTCAACCTTACTTACAGCGATGAGCGATCGCATTTAGTCTGACCAGACAGACTCCCATCAGTTTAAATCTCTTTTAACTCAAGCTCAATAATAAATAATGCTGCTAGTGAAATAGTTAACTTATTACACAAGTGGAGGTAGCGACTATATGGAATTTCTCTCTGAGCACCAGTACCACCGCTTCTATAAAATATTTTCTCTCCATCTCTCCATATTGAAGCGTGGTGTGAGCCATTTCTTAACGTACTGTCTAAGCCATCTGTAAAAGTGTAGAATGGTTGTGTTTTCTCAAAAGGATTAGCCTTTTTTTCTTTACTAACATCCTTAATATATTTACTCAACGTCATTGATTGGAATTGGTCATACGGTCGTCCAAGAAGAATGTTGTTTAAGCAGGCAAATATCACGAAAAAACTTGTTAGGGATTCATAAGCCTGCCCGTAATACAATTTCACGTTCTCAAAAGATTTTGATCCGACTATTTTGTCATCAACGTCCTCATCACCAATCCGTGAATGTACAACCACTTGGCTTAATTGGTTATAGATTTTGAAGTAGTCAGAAAAAATTGAGAGATATTGTCTTCGATGTTGGGCTTCAAGGTTATCTGAATAAAATTTCAGGAATCTTGAAAATTCTTGTGAGTAATTATCCTTAATTGAGACGATTAGTTTAATGGCAGGTTCTAAAATTAGTTCAAGCCGTGGGTAGAACAGGCTATCAAAAAAATTGAATGCTACCTCCTTAGAGGTTGATACCTTTGTTTGTAAAAAATACTTTTGGCGTTGCTTTTCGTAATATTCAATTGCTTTTTTGGCTCTTTTATCTTGTTCTGTTCTATCCTGAAGCAGAAAGATGTTTTTAACTGTAGCCCAGAGATTACTTGCATTTGGCACATCGAATTGTAGCGCTATATCCTGAATTTGAACACCGAGAAAATTTTTATTCGGAACAAGTCGTAGATACGGCGCTATTTTAGAGCTATACAATAACGAAGGGAATGCCTTTTGATCATGAATTTCATCACTATTAAATGCAAAGAACGGATGTAAGTTTAAGACGATTGCATTTTCACCTTCATGCTCTTCAATAATTACATTTTCTTCTGGTTCAAAATGAGCATGAGGTGGATTTGCTCTAACAATTACTGAAATTGGGATTCCACAGGACTTGCAATCGAAAGTATGAAGTTGATATTTTTCTGTTCCGACCCCTGCCCGCAGAAGATAGTTTTCTCCACATATCTCACAACGAGCATAGCCACGTAGAACAACCATGTTATCTTTTTACTTTGTTTTACAACGGCACACTGAGGAAAGTGCTGTACTCACTAATGATATAAAAATTCATCCAGCATTGCGTCTCTACTCTCTACAGTGATTGCTCATGCACTGCCCCCACAGAGAACTCGCTGCCTAACTACTTAGTTGTAGCCTAGTTGCGGTCTAGCACTTGATTTATCATGCTAAACCGCAGCCTACAATCATAGTTCCAATTTCAACCAATCAACTTATCCGGTGTCAACGGCAAACTCCGCAACCGCTTACCCGTCGCGTGATAAACCGCATTGGCAACAGCAGCCGAAACCCCAGTAATCCCAATCTCACCCACACCCCGTGCTCCCACTGGGTTAAAGTTCAGATCGGGTTCACCCACAAACACCACCTCAATGCGCGGAATATCTGCATGAGCTGGAAAATGATAAGTTGCAAGGTCATAAACCACGGGATTACCCAGATTGGGGTCAAAGTGGCACTCCTCCATCAACGCTTGCCCAATCCCCATGATTACTCCACCCCGCACCTGACTTGCGGCAGTCTTAGCGTTCATCACTCGCCCGATGTCCATCACTGACACCCAGCGCGTTACCCGCAGGCGTCCGATCTCTTCATCCACCGCAACCTCGCAGAAGTGAGCACCCCAAGACTGAAACGCCCATTTCTTCCCCTCATCACCCGGAGCGGAGGAAGATGTTGCCTCAAACGCTGCACGTCCGTTCTGACGCAGGGCTGCACAGGCATCCGATGCGGTGGTACAGTTGGCGGCTTTGAGTACGTCCTGACAGGCTTGCATCACAGCAGGAGCCAGGGAAGCGGTCATCATGGAACCCCCAGCTAGTCCACCATCCGGGAGTAGCGAGTCGCCCATCTCTACCCGCACATTTTCCACAGGCACTCCCAACGCCTCTGCTGCCGTAGCTGCAACCATCGTATAGGCACCCGTGCCCATGTCATTCCCAGCAGTGAGGACATGGACTTTACCGTCTGGCAACAGCCGCACCTTGACTGATGCTGATCTTCGCAGACCAGGGAATGTTGCAGCAGCCATACCCCAACCCACGAGTTTACCGTCACGGGTTAGCGCACGAGTTTGCATTTTCCGGTCTTTCCAGCCGAACTTTTCTGCACCCACCTTGAGGCAATCGGCAAAATGCTTGGCTGAGAACGGCAACCCCTTCTTCTGGTGTTCTTTCGTCTCGTTTTTCAGCCGCAGTTCTACCGGGTCTAACTTCATCGCCCAGGCGAGTTCATCCATTGCAGATTCTAGCGCCCACATCCCCGGATTTTCCCCTGGTGCCCGCATGAAGGTCGGTGTACCTACGTTCATCACGGCCAGTTCCTGATTCAGCCGCAGATTGGGGGCAGCGTACATCGCTGGTGTGATACCTGTACAAGGTTCTGTGAAGGCTTCCACGGGTGACGTGCTGGATTTCGCATCGTGTGCGATCGCACTCAGCATACCATCTGCATTGGCCCCTAAACGAATCGTTTGCTCGGTTTGGGAGCGATGTCCGGCATTGGCGGTTACCTGCCGTCGATGGAGGACGACCTTAAGAGGACGCTGGAGTTGACGTGCCGCCGCTGCACAGAGAATACCGTGGGGCCAAGGGAAAGCTTTAGAACCGAAACCACCACCGAGGAAGGGCGTAACAACACGTACCTTTTCCGAAGGAAGACCGAATAGTTCGGCGTAGGTGCTCTGGGTACCCATCACCCACTGGGACGGTTCGTAGATGGTGACAGAATCTGAGCCTTGCCATTGGGCAATGATGGCATGGGGTTCCATCGCGGCGTGTAGTTCTGTAGAGGTCGTGTAGGTCGCCTCTATCTTTGCATCTGCACCTGCCATCGCTGTCGCAAACTGCCCCTTCTCGAATTTAAACCCCTCACCCATCTGGGCTGGAGCTTCTTTGAACGTTGCGTTCTTCGCTTCAACTAATGGCTTTTGCGTCTCGTATTCAACTTTAACAAGGTGTGCGGCGTGACGCGATCGCTCCAACGTATCTGCCACCACCAATCCGATTATTTGCCCACCATAATGAACTTTATCATCTGACAGAGGCAGGCGAGCCTCGTAAATTTTGGAGGTCATGAAATTATTGGCGGGCGTGAACACCTTGGGGACATTCTTGTGGGTGAAAACGGCAATTACCCCCGGTGCCTTTTCTGCTGCGCTAGTGTCAATGCTTTTAATCCGCCCGTTGGCAATCGTCGCCGTGACTAGATACCCGTGAACCAGTCCCGGAATTTGGTGTTCTGCCGCGTAGGTCGCCGTACCCGTTACCTTAGCGCGTCCATCTTTGCGCGACACAGCCGTACCAATCACCTTGTTCATGCTACACCTCCTCCTTTGGCAGATACTGTGAGCGATCGCTTAATGGCACGTTTAGCTAATTCGACTTTGAATTTATTGTGAGCCAAAGGTTTAGCTCCCTGTAGAGCAATTTCTGCTGCCTGCTGGAATGTTTCGGCGTTGGCGGGTTTACCAATGAGAAACTTCTCTGCTTCAGTGGGACGCCAAGGCTTGTGAGCAACACCACCCATTGCGATGCGTGCATCCTTGATGCTGTCGCCTGCCAAATCAAGGGCAGCAGCAACGGAAATTAAGGCAAAAGCATAGGAAGCCCTATCCCGCAACTTGAGATACACACCCGACTTGGCAAACGGCACAGGCGGCACCATAACAGCCGTAATTAGTTCCCCTGGCTCCAAGTTGGCGTCTAGTTGAGGCGTGTTACCCGGTAAACGGTGAAAATCTGTAAACGGGATTTGCCGCTTACCCTTTGGCCCTTCTACCTCAACAATGGCATCCAACGCCGCAAGGGAAACGCACATATCAGAGGGATGAACGGCTAAGC
Organism: Cyanobacteriota bacterium; assembly: GCA_040756535.1. Classification (GTDB taxonomy): domain Bacteria; phylum Cyanobacteriota; class Cyanobacteriia; order Cyanobacteriales; family Coleofasciculaceae; genus JBFLZA01. The sequence goes on along the minus strand of JBFLZA010000107.1, from coordinate 78 downwards.
ACTGGTCGCTAGCTCCAAACAGCGCGTGCATTCGGTTAATACCCGTTGCAGCAGGACAACCGCTTCCCAGTTCCCGCT
>JBFLZA010000106.1:0-17223 GCA_040756535.1 Cyanobacteriota bacterium | reverse complement strand
TTAACTTTGCCAATTGAAGAAGATGCTTTTATCTTATCGGCAGCTAGACCCAGAAGAAAGAAAAAGGTGCGCCGCCGCATTGTGCGGCAGCCACCTGAGGAGGAGGATTTTGGCATGACTCTACAACTGACAGTAGGGATTCAGTATTACCTCTCACCAGGTACTACTGAAATCCTTCATCAATTTTCTGAGGGTATAGAGGTATACAAGAGTATCAAGCTCAATTACGGAAATCACAGCTAATCTTTTCTCCTCCCTCTGACTGATTAAAGCGACTTGTTAACTGAACAGGATCTAAATAGGTTTACCTCTTCACGCAATGAAGAGCTTTTCTATGTCGTAAGTTTTGGGACGCAGATGATGGAAAGTTGGATGGTGATTGGCGGCGTGACCTTTTTGGTCGCCTTAGGTAGTAGCTTGTTTCGACCCCGCGATATTCCTTGGGTAAAGCATCTAGACCGACCCAGGTGGCTATTCTTTGAACCCGCAATTCCCTTTATTTGGACTGTCATCTTTATTTGCGGAGCAATCTCTGCCGTCTTAGTCTGGGAAACAGACCCAGGCAGTCTGAAAACTTGGTCGCTAATGGTTGGCTACCTGATAGTAGAAATTGTCACGGTTGCCTATATTCCGGCTACCTTGAGGAGTCGCAGCCTTACCGTCGGCAAGGTGTTAGGAGCGATGGGACTTATCTCAGCAGTGCTGCTAACACTAGCAATTCTGCCAATTTCTGGAATGGCTGCTCTGTTACTACTTCCTTATCTGCTTTGGACTCCGATTGGCACTTATACTACCAGTCAGATGATTGACCTCAACCCAGATGCTGCCTAAAGCTAAACGCGATCGCATTCCCTACTCCGGTAGCTGAATTTTTGCCGCGTACAAACTCTGCAACCGTTGCAACTGAGAACCAACTTGATACAGTAAATCGCCTTTACCCAACAGGTAAGCGGCTTCTGTTTGTTTGCCGCCTAAGATAATCGCTGAATCAGCTTCGCTTGCGGTACGCAGAGCAACTCGTCCTGGTAAGTTAGAGCGGATAATGGGAGTAACAACACCCGCTTCTGGGCGCTGGGTGGCAATAATTAAGTGAATGCCTGCTGCTCTTGCCATCGCTCCCAAGCGTTTAATACTCAGTTCCAAGGCGTTGCGAACTTCTTTTTCTGCCATGAAGTCGGCATATTCATCAAAGATGCAGACAATGCGCGGAATGGGTGGCTTTTGTCGTTGAATCAGTTGCTGGTTGTAGGCATCTAGATGGGGGCACTTCGCTGCTTCAAACCAGCGATAACGCTGCTCCATATCTGAGACTAATTGTTCCATGAGTGCGATCGCATCTTCGCTATCTTTGACGACTGGCGACAGCAACCAAGGCATCTGCTCAAATTCAGGGAAAGTGACTCGTTTTGGATCGACGAGGGCAATTTTGAGCTGTTGGGGAGAATGACGGTATAAGAGGGAAAGGAGGAGCGATCGTAAAAATTCACTTTTCCCGCTACCCGTTGTACCCCCTACCAAAAAGTGACAGGTATTTGGATCGGATAAATCCGCCTCTACCAATTTCCCATCCAAATCTACCCCGATCGCAATTTTGACGGGTGCTGTCGGTGGTAAGGGCACGGCACGCCGTGCCCCTACGTAATTTTCAAACCTGGCAACTTGTCGATCCGGACGGGGTAAATCAACGCTGACATATCCCGCTTGAGGTGCAATCAGAGGGGGATTGGCTATTCCTAACTGTACTTGTAAATCAGCAGACAATTTCAGTAGAGAGCTAACTTTTACCCCAAGATTCGGTTTAAGTTTCACCCGGATAAATGCGGGCCCAACTGCTGCACCGAGATAATCAACATCTATCTTGAAAGATTGCAGGGTAGTCACTAAGTCTTTACCAATAGCATCAGCATCAGGTTGTTGCTGTTCATCTCTTGTGGGGTGGGCATCTTGCCCGCCCTCGGAAACTGGCTGTTGCTGATCATCTGTTGTAGGGAGAGCATCTTGCCCGCCCTCCGAAAGTGGCAGGCGAGACGCCTGCTCCACAAGAGGTTTTACTTCTGTAGATTGTGGGGGTTGAGAAATGACTGGAGAAGCGATGGCTGTAGATACAAATGATTCACCCGCAGCAACATCAAAATAGGTTTGGCACTTTTTCCGCTGAGGGCAAATATCACACAACAAATCTGGATGGGGTGTGGGTGACGGTGGATTAGGTTGAGGCGGTTCCCAGTCAACCCATTGGCGCATCTGTTGCAATTTCTGAGGAATTAGCTGATGAACGGTGTTTTCTAGTTCGTCCCAAGTAAAGCTAATTTCGTCCCAGTTAGGCAAAACACTGTAAACTGCTGAGTCTATGGGCACTCCCAGCTTTTCCCGCAACATATAGCTGTAGAGGGCAGCTTGAGCGAGTTGGGCTGACTTGTCTGGGGATTGATACGTTTTATATTCCACCACACACAGGCGGTGGTTTTCAAAGTCATAAACCACGCTGTCAAATCGTCCCTGTACCAATTGCTGTGTACCATTGGGCAGTTGGAAGTGATGCTTAACGGTAGGTTTGAGGGCGATTAACGTTTTGCTAATCACATCCGATGCATTGCAATAGCGCCGATTTCGCACTAGTAATTCAGCCCAACGCCGGATGAGTCCTTTTAATCCTTCCCAAAGTTGATAAAGTGCGGTTGCTTTCCCTGGATCGGTTTTGACCGTTGCTTGGAGGTGGGGGAAAAAGGATAATTCATAGAAGAGTTGTTGTAGCTGTTGAGCGATCGCCTCTACATTGAGTTGGTCAGCTTCTGGCTCAAACAACGCTTGGAACCTCTGTTCCTGCTTGGCAATAAATGCAAAATGGTCAGCTAATTGATGAAATTCAGTACCAATTTTAGGGGGGTTGCCAGGTGGGAAAAACATCATCTTTCCACCTAAGCGATGTCCTAAATAAAACAAGCGTGGACACTCAAAGGCAACTCGGACTTTGGTAACACTGAAGGAGTTGGGTTCAGATTTCTGAGTTGGCTGTTTTGAGTCGCTTACTTCTATATCAAAAATTTTACTCACAGCATCAGGCTGAATTCTTTCTAATAAACAACGATGTACTTGAGCCAGATAGACTGTATCCATCTTGGCATACTTGAGCTGCTTTTCAGTGAGAGGTCGCTGTCCCCAATCGCTTTGCTGTTCCCCTTTATCCACCTCGGAGAAGTTGCAAAGTTCTACGGCTAAGGTTTTCAGTTGCTTGTTCGATACGTTCAGGCGATCGGAGCGGTGCTTTTTGGTCAATTTGTTGACCATTTTAAAAGTACAGGTGACGTTCTTAGCTTGCTCTTTACCTCCTAAATATCTTACATCGAAGCTTGCATTATGAAAAACTTTTTCAATCTCTGGATTAGCCATGATTTGGTTCACAAAGTATGCTACCAAATCAGGTTTATCTAAGACATCCAGAATGTAAGCAGCATCACCTGTTAAGTCATTAGGGTCAGCCAACACCTGAATCAGAGATAGTCTTGGGTTAGGAGTTTGCCAGTCAGCAACTTCTGTATCTAGCCAGAGAGTTTTAACAGAAGCAATTTGGTTGATGAGTACCTGGATATCGGCGGGTTGTGTTAGGTAGAACATTGGCTAATACAGCCTAATTTTTCTTAGGATAAAATTCAGTAAACTTGACAGCATCAACTAGCTTTCGGTACTAGATAAACTAATTGGGCTTTTGGATCAGCATCAGGGTCGAGAATTTGAATTTTATTTTCCTGACACAATTGCTCGATCAGTTTATCGATTTGAGATTCAACAACATCAGGAAACTTACTGCTAGCATTTTGAATTAATGTTGGTCGTCCCAGAAACTGCTGAGTGATGACTACATTCAACAAGAATTCTTTGACCGACTGTAACTTCTTACCAGTACCAGTACCAGTACCAGTACCAGTACCAGTACCATTACCATTACCATTCTTTTTAGAAACAATCTCTAAATCCTGTAACAGAGTACACTGGTGCAAAATCTCGGACTCCCGGATTAGAGCTTCTAGTTCCTTTAAACTAACAGTTTTGCCTGCAACTACCAATTCATCAGCAAGAGCTGAATTCACTAAGCTGTGGTACGTTGCTAGGTAGTGAACAGAAGACAGCGTTGGTTTAATATGGTGATGATGAGTTCCTATAAAAATCTGTCTATAGATTTGGTTACCCGATAGATTTGGTTGTCCTACGCTTGCTGTCCGAATCAGTTGCAGCTTTTGGCACGAATCTTTATCAATCGCTTTCTGACAAGCATTCATCAAATGGAAAAATTTGTTCATATTTGGGTCTTCTGACCAGATTACTCCTATCTGTTTTTGTTGATCGGTCTGTTGATAACTCAAGGAATAATTGGCAGAGTTGCCCGTTAAGAGTTTAGGCTGAATTCTCTGTACTTGTAAGGCTGCTAGAGATTCTTGCAACATCCGAATCAGTTCCGGTGCTGCTAACAAGGTAATTTTTTTAATTTTTCCTTGAACTTTGTTGTATTCATCCTGCCATTGCAATTTAAATTCAGCTTTAATTTTCTCCTTTTGATCTTCTTCATTTACAGTTGATCCAATTTCAGTTTTATACCTTTGATACTCATTTCTACTCAAAACTATTGCATTTCTGGGCATAGTTCTACCACCCGGAAATTTTTGCTCTAATAATTGGAAGCTTAAGGGAAAAATCGGGCAATTAGGTTTAGGATTAGCTCCTTGATGAATTGGTTTTAGTTGATAGTTCCAAAGTGATTCTGCTTGTTCTAGAGTAATGTGCTTCAACTGTATTAAGCGATGAATTCCGGCTTTATCAGCAGGCTGAATGCGGTCAAGGTGACGCTTCCAGGTATTAGTAATGACACTGATAATGACCAGGAAGTTTTTTAGGTAATCTCCGTGAATGGTTGTGTTTACGTTAAAGAAAGGCTGTATATCCAGAAACTCACCTGGCAATCTGGGCATACTATCTAAATTGTCAAAGCACATAACTATTGGCTGTGTTTCGGTAGAAATCCGGCTAAAGTTTGCCAGTATATTTTTAGCTGCATCTTCTGTATCAATGCACTGCTTAACTTTTAAAGCTTGCATGGATTCTTCACTTAAGTCATCTCCTCGCAACCACTGGCAGGCTACGTCATATAATTCTGGATTTGTGAGGTCGTGCAGTACACCAAAAAAGATGTCAGGATTATAGATACGTGCTGTTCTATAAGTTTGTTTGAGGTGCTTGATAAATTTCTGCCTATCGCTCTGCAATATCTCCCAAAAATTATCATTAAAAATCCGCTTGTTTAGGTTGCGTTTAGTGAAGGCAGATAAATTTTTAAGCCAGAGCATTAACTGTGAATCTTCTTGACTCTCTGGAACTTGCATTAAGCTATCAACAGTAGAGCGCAAAATATGACGCCAGATATAACCGCTTTCAGCCCAGTCACAGAGGATATAGGCAAAAAAAGCTTTAGGGTTGAGAGTGCGCTGGAGCCTACCTAATAAATGACTTTTGCCAGAACCGGAATCACCTACAAGTAATACGGTGCGGCTACGATGATCTATAGCTACTAAGCTCAAAAGTTCTTCAATTTCATCTAATGCCTCTTGATGAATTGAGTTAACTGTGAGTTCTGGAGCTTGCTTCTCTTCCCAAAAGTTAGTGGGTTTAATGTTTATGCGATCAAAAGGGTTGACCTCGCGTTTAATGATGTCGTCAATCGATGTCATGGTTAAAAGTTGTTAAATTGCAGAACTGATTGGAAGTAAAAAGAATTGCTCGATAGATTTCTAGTTCACGGTAAGAAAAAACCATGAACCGCCGATATCTTGAGGAATTCCGGCATCAATTTGTTCTGGGGTGTAGGCACTCGCTTCTTGCAAGGAACTTAACTCGATTTTGTCATTCCGTTGCAGGCGATAGAGTGCCTCGTCTAATTCATCTCTGGATAAGGGCGGTTGTAACTTCTCGCGCAGGTGAAAAATTGGCAAATAATTTTCCGTACCCAGTTCCCGATCTAAATGCTGAATTATCTGCAAAATCTCTTCGTCACTGGGTTTACTTTTCGGTACTGCATCCGATGTGGGTGCTGCCTGTGGTTGCGTCTGAGTTGAAGACTCCTTCATCTGCTTGTGCATGGATTTCCGTAAGAAACGGAGGTAATTTGTTAGCATATCCAAGCTGATAACGGCTTGATTTCCTTTTTTGGGGATGAAGTCATCTCGCAGCTTCTCGACGCCTAGATCCGTTAGCCATACTTCAGCTTTCTGCCTTTTGATTTGGGTTTCAACTTCAATCAGTCCCCGCTCGTGGAAACGTTGCAGGATGGCGTCTCGCTCTCCTGACTTCACGGATTTAACGGCAATCTTACTAGGAGTGATTTTTCCCGAAGCCTTACCTAGACTTTCTAGAACCTTCAATTCATCTGGCGTGAGCGGCAACTGGTCTTTGTCTTTGTCAGTCTTGAGGAGGGCACGACCCGCAGGTAAAATCTTGATGTAAGCAATCTCACGGGAGTAGTCAACAAATCCGCTCACGCCTAAATCTCGACAAATTTTGTCCTTCCCTTTAAAGGCTTTGAAGCCACTAGCAGTAAGGGATGACCGATAATTAGGACAACCCAACAACTTCAACACGAACTTCAGCTCATCAGTCGTTTCCATCTACCTAACCTCACCTAATTTGCGACGACAACTTAAAAGCCACAGGAGTTCCCAACACTCAACCTGTCGTTAATTGTTACGACAAGTAAAAAAAATAACCTCCGAAAATCTACGGAAATTTGCAGTCGCACTCGCTGCAACTACTAAACACCTGTCTTTGCTACTCTAGCAATTTCTATTTCACACTGACAAAAAACAGCCAACTACCAGCACGCTGCGGGATTCCTGCATTCAATTCCTCTTCAGAATTTGGAATTGAATGATATCAGAGGAACAGGCAATTAAATTGCGATCGCACAATTTGCGACAAATCCCCTCCCGCTCTACAGCAGATGTTTTAGAATTCGGGGAAATTCTGGATTAGGGTGCCTGGTAATTGGGAAAACTCAATAGCTTCAAGAGAAACTTCAGCTCAATCGTTTCCATATCACCCCAGCCAGGGAAGCAACGACAACAAGAGAAGCGACTACAAGCTCCTCTCACTCTACCTGTAGCTATTTTGAGACAAGCTCAACAATTAACTTCTACTAATAGATAGAAATTTGCTGTTGCACTCGCCACAAAGTACTAAGCACTTGCCTGGGCATCGAATTTCAATCTGACAAAAAACAACGGAGTGCCGAACTCCTGAACAATTCCTGCACCAATTTGTTCTGAGGTAAAGGCACCCGCACTGGTTGGTTGCAAAGCGCTCAATTCAATCTTGTCACTCTGTTCCAAACGCTCAAGTGCCTCATCTAATTCTTCCTTCGACAGCAGAGGATATAACTTCTCGCGCAGGTGATAAATTGGCAAGCCATCATCGGTATCTAATTGACGATCTAATTCTTGAATCGTCAACAAAATCTTCTCGTCACTTACTGCCTGCATGATTCTAAACAGTGATGGCGGAACTTCTTGGAAAGATTGCCGTAAAAACTGAAGGTAATTACTCAGTAGATCGGGACTGAGAACAGAACAGATTTCACTAGGGTCATACTCATATTGCAGATACTCTTTCCCACGTTCTGTTAGCCAAACGTCTTGAATTTTCTTGTGTTTTGGCTTTACATCAATCAAACCTCGATTTGCCAAGCTTTGGATAACTTTTTGGCATTCGCTAGCAGGGATGCCCGCTTCTTTAGGTGTGATTCTATCCTTAGTGCTTGCTTTAAGCACCTTGCGCTCCTGCTTGGTGAGTAGCAATTTATCTCTATTTTGCTTCAGAAGGAATTTACCAGGAGGAGCAATCTTAAATTTCTTAATTTTATAAGAGCAAACAAGAAATCCACGCTCGCACAGCCTATAACAAATCTCATCTCGTTCAGTCTCTGAAATTTCGGGAGTGAGCTGAATTTTAAATAGGGGTGCCTTGTAATCTTTAAACTCCAGCAACTTCAAAAGAAATTTTTGCTCAATCGTTTCCATATATTTCTTTATTCAAAAAAAGCGTAGCAAAACATTACACCTAATTCAGGAGCCAACACAATTAAAAACGTTTCAAAATATTTCACCCTTAGCTGGTTACTAAGAGCGATAATACAGACTTGATATCAAAAACTACAAGTTATTTAAACTCTACTTAACTAGTTTGTGCCAAAAAAATGAAAATCTCTTCTAACAATATATAGATGTACAGATGTCTAGGCTCAGCCCAAGGGAGGATACTCTTTTCTACCCCCCAAAACCTTGGGCGCTTCTCAGTCTCACGGCACTCGCGGTTGGGCATTAACGGCTTGTCCTCACAACCCTACTGACAACCCTGATAGTGCTAAACCCGTCTAGCCTTTACTAGGGAAAAAGACTTACTCTCCCAAACCAGCTGAGGTTTTCCTTTTGTTTCCCCCTAGTCTGCCCTATCTGCTACGTTTTACCACAACCTAGATTAGGGGGTAATTTTCTATATCTCTCCTATGTTTGGTTAGTCTTAGAGCGAATGAAAAAACATTTTTTAATAAAGAGTGGAAAATAATTTTAAATATTAATAACATTCAGAAATTTTATCAAGTCTTTATGATAAAACTTGAATTTTCAAAAATTTCCTGAAATTTATGATTATACAATTGATATTTTTGTATATTACTGCGTTCAAATATATAATACTAAAGATTGTAATTAAAACCTTGACAAAACTTTAATCAAGGTTTCAAAACTGATAGTTGAGGAATTCCTAAAACTAGTGAAATTGAGAGGGAATTCCTCTCGCACAAGCTTGTGGTCATGTCTGAGTAGAACCTAGCACGCTATGAATATTCTCATGCTCTCTTCCATTTATCCTTATCCGCCAACGCGAGGGGGAATTCAGGTGAGGACGTTTAATCTACTCAAGTACCTGAGTGAACGCCATCCTATCACCCTAGTGACTCAACGTTCCCAAGAGGTTACAGATGCAGAAGTGGAAGAACTACAACATTTGGTAGAGGAATTGATAGTTTTTCCCCAACCCCAGCCCTCTGATACCGACCGACAAAGCCTTCTGGGGAAAGTGCAGCGTTTCAGAACCTTTTTAGAACAAGGAACGCCTCCCAGTGTACTTCAGCAATACTCAACCGATATGCAGCAATGGGTAGATCAGGCGGTACAGACGGGTAAGTTTGAGGTGATTACCTGTGAACATAGTGCGAATGAAATTTACGTTCGATCAACATGGCAACAGCAGTTGCGAACAGTGGTGAACATTCATAGCTCTATCCATGGAACGTATCGCCACCTGATAGAAACGGGAACATCGGACAATCAACTGAGAGATCAGTTAAATTTGCCCATGTTACGCCGCTACGAGGAGCGATATTGTGCTAAGTTCACTGACATTGTGGTCACGACACCGGAGGATCGGCGTCAGCTTGTCGCCCTCGAACCGGAGAGTGAGATTACAGTCATTCCGAATGGAGTCAATCTAACTCGGTTTCCGAAGCGAGTTTCTGACCCAGGAGGACACCGCTTGGTGTTGAGTGGAGTCATGGATCAGCGTCCCAATATTGATGCAGCACGTTTTTTCAGCTTGGAGGTGTTCCCAGACATTTTGCAGCGATATCCAGAGGCGAGATTGGAAATAGTAGGAACTAATCCGGTAGCGGAGGTTTTAGAGTTAACAGAACGTCCTGGCATTAGCGTCACGGGCCGAGTTCCTTCAATGGTGGATTACTTACACAAAGCAACAGTCTGTGTGGTGCCGATGCGTAGTGGGTTTGGGATAAAAAATAAAACCTTAGAAGCGATGGCCGCTGGAGTGCCAGTGGTGGGAAGCGATCGCGGTTTGGAAGGATTGCTAGTCGATGGGGGAGATGTTCCCTTAAGAGCACTGCGGGCGAATGAACCTACAGAGTATGTATACGCGGTTAGTCGCTTATTTGAAGACCGTCCATTGCGAAAGCAACTCTCGGAAAATGCGCGATCGCTCATTGAAAAAAAATACACCTGGGACCGTGCTGGTAAGCTCTATGAACAGGTATTATCCGGGCGTCGGGATTAGCGGATAGAAGCGAGTATAAAAAAGCCTTATGACAACGCCTCAAAATTCACGACATCGCCAGCAATTCATGAAAGGCACCCAAAGGGTCAAGAAACTGCCAGGAAAGCAGGTAGGGGCGGGGGCAGTAGGTTCTACCTCCGGATTGGTTCAGAGTCAGCCTCGACAAAAACCACCAACATCGGTCAACCCACAACCCCCTGCACAAAAGTCGCGGTTGCGAGGTTGTCTTGCCACCTTGGGCGCGATCGCAATTTTAATGGCTTCCAGTGGTGTCGTTGTTGGAGGCATGTGGTTGGGCGTTCTCTTAATGATCAACCCCAACGCCGTCGTTTGGCTCAATCAATTTTTGCCCCAGTGGACTCGCATCCCTGTTGATGCCGCCTCTCTTCCTAAAACCATTGCCACCATCCAAGAGGAGGTGCGCCAAAGCGGACTCATCCCAGGAGAACCTTTAGCGCTCTCTAAAAGCGGTCTGATTGACAGCTCTACAGCAGTACTGTTGCCAATCTTCAAATCGCCCCCCACTTGCCAGATCAATTGCGAAGAGATTGCCGAACTCCGAGTTTATCAACCTGTTGAGCAACAGAGGGATCAGACCTACTACCAGCTTGCCACTCGCCTAGAGACCGCTGGCCCAGAAGAGTATTTTGTGCTTTCTTCCTTACAAGAAAGTAACTCAGCTCAAGCAAGTGCCTCCCGTTCACTACCCCTGACTCAACTCAATCGCTTGGACGACAACGCCCCCGAAGAGGGCTTTTGGTTCCTCCTCTCCGGTCAACGTCCTACTGATGACAGCACCATGACTTACGGACAGGTGATTCACTACAACCCGGAGCAAATGCATTTGGGTGTAATGTTGCAGTGGACAACCCCCAATCAACAAAGTCCCTATTGGCAGCGAGTCACGGGTGATGCCAAGCCGGAATTAGTGATCAATCAAACGGTGGGTTTGGAACCCCGCTTGAAGCTTTACCAACTCCAACCCCGCAACTTTGCGCCCGACCCCATTAATTTAGAGGAAATTTCCCTCACCCAACCGGCTTTAGACACTAAAACCTATAGCAATGCTTTGCTGCTAGCACGTCATGGACTTTGGTCTCCTGCACTGCAATTGTTGAAATCCCAAAAGCCCCAAAAATGGTCAGCGGCAGCTCAAGCGCAAATGGATTTAATTCAACTTCACGCTCAGGTTACAGCCGCTCAAGCGAAGCAATCTTGGGCAAGTCCTAGCTCTTCTATCCTGGCGAATTTAATGGATGGAAGCTGGGAGGATGCTTTGCTCGTATTCCGGTCATCCGTTCCAGGGGCACAGGCACAGGAAATTGTGGCGCTATTGAAGAATGATTCTGGGGGATTGTGGGATCGGGTGGAAACCGCGCTTAAGGTAAATCCTGATGATGACAATATCAGAGCGTGGGGAGCATTAATTCTGGGCGCACAGCAGGGACGTGGCAAAGCGATCGCGTGGTTAATGCCCCTTTCCAAAACGAAACCTGTTGATTATTCCCTAATTTACGAATTACTCGACCGTCTTGATGGTACTTTTGGCAACGAGTTACCCGCTAACCGTCATGCCAGTCGCCTCCTGGGTACAGCACGACCTGTTCTCAATGTCAATCCCTTAGATTGGCTGCAACTTGAAACGTCACCAGAGGGTGAGGGGAATAGTGGAGGATTAGGAAACCTGACTTCTACTCCTGAAAATACACTCTATAGCCCTACCTCTCCTTTGGGAAATCCCCTCCCCACTCCCCAAAGCTCAAGCCTACAGTTAGAGCCACTACAAATTTGGTATCAGGTGCAAATTAGTGCCTTTCACGATGGTCAACAATGGTGGCAAGCACCGTTTGCCAATTTACCCTTGCCAAAAGTTGTGACGGCCAAGCAACTGTGGAACTATCTAGGCTTAGATACAGATTCCCAAATTCAAATTACACTCTCTACGCCAGAGGGACGCCAGGAGGCGATAGTGGCAAAAGTCAAGGCGATTTCTTTGCAAGGAGGTGTCCTCCAGCTTTTGGCCGCAGGGGAAGTTCTGCCTTCGATGACATCAGCCACAGACGCAGCTAAAGCCGCTCACCTGCTGTCCTACACCGATGCTGCCTTCCGCTGGATAGAGCCTGCCGCTATGACTTTATCAGAACTCAACCAAGTCCAGTCTCAATGGACTTCGACGCTCCTCCCTGCACTCTGGCGTGAGTTAAACAAGAGTGGTGGGTTGACCTCTAGCGCACAGCCTAGTAATGCTGAGTTACTTAAGGAAATGGGGCAGTGGACGGTTCGACTCGTTGAGCTCACTGGCAACAACCAGCCCGATGCCGTATTGACTCTGTATCAAAATCGCTCCGGATTTTCCAACAAGCTAGATACTCAACGACCTATAGCAGATAACCAGCTTTATAAGCCGCTGACTCTAATTTTTTCTGATACAGGTACTTTGCTCTATAGCGAATTGTCTCAAGATGCCAGCACTTCCCTGACTGCGATCGCTGATTTAGGAGAGGGTATTCCTCCAGCTTTAGTGGTCAATGGCAAGAATAACTACACCTTGAAGCGCTGGTCACCTCAAAACAAACGTTTTGAATGAAAAAACCACAGATGCACACAGATAATACCAGCTCCGGGTTAACTACCCCTTTTTAAAAAAGCTGGGGAAGCTGGGGAATAAAAATCCCTTTCATTGAAAGGATGAACCAAGAATCCTCACGCCTTCAGGCTGAGGAGCGTCAAAAAATCCTATAAATCAACAAGCACCCTTCAGTTGACAAAAATCCTGAAGAGTGCTATTCAATTATGCTAATATTCGATTTTGGAGAGTTCTAACCTAGAGTTTAGCCTCGTACTCCTTAAACGATTGATAGCAGTCCTGGGCACTATACAGGTGACACTGGTCTGTAATTTCCTTCATCAAAGACCAAGAGAAACGACACTCACACAGTGAGTCACCCCACTTGGCTTTGAGAGCCTGATGAGCCAGCCGCAAATTATAGGAAGGAATTGCAGTGGAAAGATGATGGGGGATGTGGACGTTAATGTCGTGGCAGAGGAATTCTACCCAACGGGGATAGTCGCAGTGAACGGTGCCAAAGAGTTGAGCCTGGGCCGCATTCCATTCCTGATCTGGAGTGAAGGGAATGGTGGGTGCTGTATGGTGAACGATGGTAAAGGTACTCATCCAGAAGTGGTACACCATCCAAGGCATGAACCAGAATTTGATGAAGCCCCAAATGCCAAGGGTAGCAAACATTAGAGGAAACGCGATCGCCGCAAAACCCAACACGAGTAATGCCGAAAACTTCACTTGAGAGCGCTGTTTTCCCTGAAACTTAGTCCAGTTAAAGTGCAACATTGCCCAGTGCGCGATCGAACCAACCCACCAACCTCGACCCCGTATTAGTTGGTAAAGCGATTGCAACCAAATCGGTGAGTTGGTATAAAACTCTGGAGTAAAGGGTTGCCAAGCATTGTCTACACCCAGTTTATTGGTATGGGTGTGATGGTAATTGTGCAGAATTCGCCAACTGTGGAACGGATAGATTAGCGGCAAAAACGCTAAATGTCCAACCAGATTATTGACCCAGCGACGATTGGCAAAAGAGCGGTGCCCGCAATCGTGGCCAATCACAAAAAAACCGGTCAACGCTGTACCGGTAAAAATCCATAAAACAGGTAAAAGAAACCAGGGCACCGACGCCAGACCCCAGTATCCCAAGCCAACCATTAAGACATTCACTAGTACCAAAGCCCAGGCTTTCCGACGGTTTTTAGCAAAAACCTCTCGCGGTAAGGTTTGCAAAATGTCCTTCAAGCGCAGGGAAGAAGTAGTACTAGCGAGGGAGGCTGAATTGGCGCTTGGTTCTTTAATTGCCGAGATAGTCATGAACAGATTAGTGTCTCCAGGGTCAATTGAGCGGAAGAAGCGTGTTTAAGTGAATAAAAAAAACCGCCAGACGCAAACAACTGGCAGGCAACTTTTTGATCTGCCGGATCTTAAAGTCAATAATAAACAGCACTATCCTTCCTGGAACTCTTCCAGGGTGATAAACAGCACGACTGACAACGAAATTTTCTATTGTCTTTGATTCCCGCTATCGATGTTCACATCCGATGATATCCTTTGCTGTTTGAGGATTTGCAGATGCTGCAAGAGAGAATCGACTTCCGCCTGCAAATGCAGATACTTGACTTGCTGATCAGCTTGATACAGAGACTTCATCAAGGTTATTACGCGAGGATCTTCAGCGCCGGCAGTCTTAGGAGACTTCGTAGCTAGAGAATACTCAACCGCAGTTGGGGAATCGAGAAGACTAGATGAACGTGTTGACATCAGCCCTTTTATAGTTATTTTTGCTTACTCACACCATTGGACATTTTAGCTTGAACGTCAAGCTTCGTTAACTTTAATGTGGCAATTTCCTAATTGGTGCTGTGGCGGGAGTGGGGAGTAGGGTACGGTAAATGGGCAAAAACCATACAATAGACCTCTTGCAAAAGTATTCTTATGATGCTGTTGGCGTCAATTCTTGTTCACTGTTCCCCGTTCCCCGTTAAGGAGTTCCCCGTTCCCGACTTCTGCAAGAATTCTAATGCCTCATGCCCTATTCTCAATTTCTAGCAGAAGCAGGACGACAAGTGGAGCAGCGCTCTAGAATGTCAATAATCACAAGGGGTAAGGTCAACGTGCAGCTCAAACAGGTCATTATTGCTTATAAAGCCAAAGACTCTCACAGCCGGAGTTGGGCTGAAAAATGCGCTCGGCAATTGGAAAAACGCCAGTGCCATATTTTAATGGGACCGAGTGGCCCACAGGATAATCCTTACCCCGTGTTTCTCGCTTCTGCGATGGAATCTATCGATCTGGCAGTGGTGCTGGGTGGCGATGGCACTGCATTGGCAGCGGCAAGACATTTGGCTCCCGAAAGAATTCCGATTTTGTCAGTTAATGTCGGAGGACATCTGGGGTTTCTAACAGAGCCATTTGAGGAATTTAAGGACACTGAGCAAGTTTGGGATCGTTTGTTAGAAGATCGTTATGCCGTTCAGCGGCGAATGATGGTTCAGGGCACTGTGTATGAGGGTAACCACACGAACATTGAACCCGTGAGCGAGCCTTTTTTGGCTTTGAATGAAATGTGTGTTAAGCCTGCCTCAGCAGATCGGATGCTTACCTCGGTTCTGGAGATGGAAATCGATGGGGAAATGGTCGATCAGTACCAAGGAGACGGCTTGATTGTGGCAACTCCTACCGGCTCAACGTGCTACACCCTGTCTGCTGGGGGGCCAATTTTGCATGATGGTATGGAAGCGCTCACAGTAACACCAATTTGCCCCTTAAGTCTTTCTAGCCGTCCTATCGTGTTACCTGCTGGCTCCGTTGTGAGTATCTGGCCTTTAGGAGATTATGAGCTAAACACAAAGCTCTGGATGGATGGAGTGCTAGCCACCTCGATTTGGCCCGGACAGCGTGTGGATGTTCGCAGAGCAGATTTTTACGCGAAGTTCATTATTTTGCGAGAAAGTTATTCTTATTACAAAACGCTACGAGAAAAGCTTCAGTGGGCCGGATCGCGAATCCGTTACGACAACAATCATCGCCATCGCAACGGAACTCGGGAATAGGTTAGAGGGTTGAAGGTTAGGAGGTTGAAGGTTTTAAGGTTGAAGGTTAGAAGTTGGAGGTTTTAAGGTTGAAGGTTAGAAGGTTAGAGGGTTTGCACTTGCAACTTGGGCTACGCCCCGCTACGCTAACAACTTGCTTTCCTTGAGCTGCCCCCCGCTATGCTAGCAACTTTCAACCTTCAACCTTGTACAGATGTTCCGCCGGAAGTCTCTACCAACCTTCCCACTTGCAACCTTTGAACTGCCCTAAGATGCAATGCCTCTAATGTCTCCGTAATTATTGATGGCAAATTCTATCTGTAGCAGTAATCGTTCTTTCCCGCTGGGAAGAGTGCCTTTGTGAAAACAAGTTGAGTCCTCTGCAAATCCCAAGCCTGCTGGACCGCAGACTGTCACCAAATTTTCAGCACCATAACAATCAAGTATTTCTTTATCGTCTGTACTGGCACAGCGTACACCTAGAACCTGATGGGAAAATTTCTTATTCTTGTGAGTGCCGCGTAGCAAGACATGAGGGCCGCTAGAGGGGTCTACATCAGTCAGATAGAAGAAAAATTTGATAAACCGATAGTCATCTAGATCGTAATGAAACACTTGAGCGGCTTTGAGTTGTTCCATTGATGTTCCTGGAACGGGAAAACTCCACCAAAGCTCAGTGGCGACATGGACGGGGTCAGCCTCTAAAAATTTAGCTGCGATCGCTAATATCCCAGGGTCGTTTTCTAGCTTCCTTATAATTGAACATCCCTGAGCATGGAAATAGCTACCTAAGCGAATCGGTTTACCTCGAGCAGCTTCTTTTTTTTCTTTGTCGCGATAATAGAATGTTTCTGTTGGGCTTCTATCCGCATAAGAAGGTGCAGAGTGCGCGTAGTCCAATATTTCTTGGATAACATCTTGCGGCAGATTCAGACCTAAGGCATAACTATCGGTTTTCAGAGATGAAACAGCCGCCTCTACATCGATATCCTGAAAAATCGAATTCTTTACTTGGCTATTTTCATAAGCAAGGGTTGGGCGCTTAAACAAGCCGCTGATCCAGTTGCGTAGAATCTCAAAACGAGCCAGCTTACGCATCCAGAATAATTGAGGGTTATACGTCAGACACTTATAGTTCTTCTGACAGTATTCAAAGAGTTTGACCCACTTACTTTGAGAATGTTGAACTAAAGCCGTCATAACTCTATAACTCCTGAAATTAATGAGAGGGTTTTTGGCTAAGTTTTTAGAACTTCACTTCATCTTGTCAAACTCAGATTATCTTCCGAGTCTGACACAGAATATTTGAATCAACTGCGAATAACTTTTGCAAAGACTGATTCAGGACTTACCCATTCAAAAGTTGTCAAACTCCCGGTCAAATTGAATAGTTAAGTGCTGTACACCGACTCCGTCATTATCATAGTCGAGAATTACAATCAAGTGCCAATAGATAGAGGCGTGTTTTAAAGATTTGTGTTGGGGTAAATTAATTTTAAAAGATAAAAAAACGGGGTGGGA
>JBFLZA010000105.1:0-17268 GCA_040756535.1 Cyanobacteriota bacterium | reverse complement strand
AATCGCCAGGTTGGACAAAGATTTCTGATAGGTGCCCGTAGAGGGTTTCGTTTTTACCATCTTCATGTTGCAAGACCACGGTAAGACCATAGCCACCCAAGAAATCCGCCGTTATAACCTGACCAGCAACAGCCGCGATTACAGGGGTTCCTGTTGGTGCACCTAAATCTGTCCCGGCATGGAAGCGATACTCGCCAGAAACGGGGTGTATCCGCCAACCAAACATTGAGGTAATAGCTGCAGGCACAGCCAAGGGGAACATGAAATTCGCATTACCCACATTAGGACGCGCTGCCGGTCGGCTTGTCAAATTGTAGTAAGCCAAACCCATTGGTGAAGTTTGGCCTTGGGGGAGCGAGTAGGATTGAGGAGAAGTTTGGCCTTGGGGGAGCGAGTAGGATTGAGGAATTGATGAAGGCAAACGTTCGGTGGAATAAGCGGTATAGGTCTTTGTCTTCTGACGAGGCGCACGAGTGCTTCTGAGACTGACTTTAACCGGACCGATTTTAATAGGCTCGGCTGCGGCTACTGATGCTGTCACTAGCTTTGTTACTCCAGCTAACCGAGGTTCCTGAATAATACGTCTGGAGATAACCATGGGTGCTTCGGCTGTTTGTACACCCACTATTTGTTCGCTAGAGATTTGTTTAGTAATTCTTGGTTGCGCCGCTATTAGTTGTATTGCTTTGAGTCGTGTGGCTGTTTCTCTTGTAGGTGTTTCTCTTGTGGCTGTTTCTCTTGTGGTTGTTGCTCTTGTCGCTGTTGCTCTTGTCGCTGTTAGCTGAGTAGGTGCTGTCCCTCCACAGGCTCCGCTCACCAGTTGACCATTTTTTGACACGGTTCTACAGCCCGTTGAGCGATCTGTGACAATTACAGATGCTGGACTTTCGTACCTTGACGTTGCACCAATACTGTAGTCGGTGCGATCAATGTAGCGATTCGTTAGTCCAACAGGGGCTTTAGCCGTTTCCTGAATTTGAGCTGGATTGAGATAGAGTTTGGGAGGCTTCTGTACAGTTGCGGTGTCGGGTAGAGATAGGTTGGGAGTAGCTAACTTGGGTTGTTTCGATACACTAATCCTGGGACCTAGTGCCTCTGCTGGTAAGGGAGTAATCGGCTTTCTTTGAACTACTTGGGTAGAGCGCCGCACGCGAGTCACGGGTTTTTTCACCGTTCTCTGGGAGGATGGTTTGGTTTGAATCACGGGTTTGCGAGCAGCAGCGGGGGCAGGAGGCGTTGCTGAGATCATCGGTTTACGAGCAGCAGCGGGGGTTGGAGGTGTTGCTGAAGCTCGTGGCTCGGGGGTAGACTTACGTACTGGAGTAACTGGCACGACGATTGACTCAGGCGCTGCGGGCTTGGGTTTGGCAGCGGGTTCGGGTGCCGGAGCGGGCGCAACTTCAACGGCTTTCGAGGGAGGTGTATTTCCTGAATCTTGGAAGGAATCAGTTTGCGCTAAAACAAGACCGCTGCCCAAGACACTGAGACTACTAATTAAACACAATCCTTGCATCAACCGAGGCGAGCGGTAAAAGATGCCTAGAGGGGTGTAACCCGACGCGGTTTCTTTTGTCATTTCCGATTCACTACTCATCACTCACTTTATTAAATTATTAGGAAGGTTTAACAATTTCAGTCAATAATCGTGCTAGTCAATCCTGAATCTCTTGGGGAATTCAGCCTTTCAAAAATTACCAGCGATAGCCAAGACTGATTGTACCGGGCTTCAGGCAAATTTCTCTGGCAGTTGCCGTTGAGTTCAAGCAAATTCGTAGCTCACCGCTAGGGGTAACGCCCGTAATCATTCCAGGGGTTCCGTCCACCATGACTTGGCGTCCCTGGCTATCGAGTAATTTTAGGTAAGAGGATAGCAAGATTTCTATGCCTTGCTCTCGCCAGCGTTGGTATCCAAAATACAGTCCTTGTATAACAATTGCTGCTAACATTTCCAAGGATGCGATCGCTGGATGTAACTGTTCTTCACAAAAAGAGTGCAAAGTTATACCCGATTCAGGAACATGATTGTTCCAGTTGATACCGACACCGACGACGGCTTTGGTAATTTGGTCTTGATGCACGCGGGTTTCGGTCAGAATGCCCCCTAGCTTTCGCCCGAGAAGAAGCAGGTCGTTAGGCCATTTGAGGAAGACTGGAATATCATAACTCCTCAAGGCGCAAGTAATCCCCCAAGCACTGCACATTGTTAACTGGGCACTGTTCGAGGCAGGGAGATTGGGAGCTAAGCCCACTGACAAGTAGAGTCCACCTGGGCTAGATTGCCATTGACGCCCCCACTGCCCACGTCCTGCCGTCTGTTGAGTGGCGATAACTAGGGTTCCTGTTGTAGCGCCTTGGTTGAGCAACTCCCAGAGTTTTTGGTTGGTGGAAGGGAGAGTTTCAAAGCAATGTAAGGTTATATCCTCAGGTAGATGTATGCCTTGAAAATTCTCTTGCTGAGATAGCCGCTCTCTAACTTCTGGGAAAGCTATCTCAAACTGTTGCTGGTTAAATCCCATTACTACGGGCTCTAAGTAAATCGGTGATTACGTTACCATAGGTTAACCAAGATTAGTACGAATTCTGGATTTTTGTTAGGGCAGCTTTTCTGCAAGGTGATAGATCGTGATTAAAGCAGTTAATCAAAATACGGTGATGCATACTTGGCACTGGCAGACTTGGGAAAATTTGCCTTATCTGACTTGTAGCCTACTTCAGGACTGGGAACACGGTTTTTTCACCTCAGCCTTTTCGCCTCGCTCTCCATTGGAAATTGTGGATGTGCTTCAGCCTGCTGCTCAGGTGTATCGGGTTAAGCAGGTTCACGGCAATACTGTACTGACTCCTTCTGAGATAGACAGCGCTACGGATGCGATCGCATCCATAGAAGCAGAAGCCGAAAGACCAGCTGCTGATGGTATCCTAACGGAGCAGCCTCAACAGGCTGTTTGGGTTTGTACGGCAGATTGTACGCCTGTACTGATTGCGGATGAAAAAACGGGACAGGTAGCAGCGATTCATGCAGGTTGGCGGGGTACAGCGTCTCGGATTGTGCCTAATGCGATCGCACGCCTAATCGATTCTGGTAGTCGCTTGGAAGATTTACGGATTGCTATGGGGCCAGCGATCGCGGGAGAAGTCTATCAGGTTTCTGACACAGTTGCCGCTGAAGTGGGAGCAAGTGTTGTACCTAAAGATGTTACCGACACCCCTGAAGCGATTCTGGATGTCTTACAGCAGCTACCCAATTCTCCCATTTTCGATGACTCCAAACCGGGACGAGTGCGCTTGGATGTGCGGCGGGTGAATGCGTTACAGCTCGAACAACTAGGGATTCAACCGGAGCAAGTTGCGATCGCACCTTACTGCACGTATCAGGCACCAGAACATTTCTTCTCTTACCGCCGTGATAAGCTCAAAAAAGTCCAGTGGTCGGGGATTGTGAGCAAGGCAGTAGACTAAAATTATGAATTATGAATTATGAATTAATCCGTTTTCCCAGGAATAGGCTACAGCTACTTTTTACCAAGTCTATCAAAGAGCAAATGATTTGTAACTTTATACCTGGGAAAGTGGTATAATTACGTTTATTTTCATCATTCATAATTTATAATTCATCATTGTTTCTTACTTCGGTTCTTGAATTGAACCCATAAATAATACTGTTCCTGTTTGATTATCGCGAATGGCACAGAAGAAGGGACGGTCAACCACCATCTGGAAGGGAGCTTCTGGCATACGGGCAGTGGTTAACATGACGCCGACAGAGGTGGCTGCTGCGGCTTCGGTTCCTTCTTCGTTCACTTCTACAAAAGTTTTATGCTTGACTTCATCAATGGCGACGGACGCCGAAGTCATATTAGAAAAGTTTGCTCCGTTACTGAACGCTGATTCCATTCCCAGCGCTTTGAGAGCATTATTGAGCTGAATATCATAGTCAAATTTGAAGCGAGGCAACTGAAGGGAACCCGATCGCATTTGGAACTGGGTTATCCATTGTTGCCAGTTTTCGAGAGAAAGTTGCTGTTGAAAGGCATCAAGATTGGTCTCTTTTTTCGGCAGGAAAACATATAAACTTAGGCGTTCTTTTCCATAAGGCAAGCTAACAGCCTGGAAGGTTTCATTTTCGTAGTACCGATATTTACCCGACTGAGACATCATAGGATGTTGTTTCTGGCTGCCATCGGATAGATAAAAGGGGCGTTCAGTGGTTTGGCTCTTCTCGAACGGCTTTGTCCATTTCCCTTTGAAGTAAATGGCGTTAATTAAAAAGAGAACATCATCGGGTTTAATTTGATTAACAATCTGATCGATTTTGCCGCGAGTATTTTCTTTAACCCAGTTGTTGATAATTTTTGTAGCACCAGGATTAGCAAAGTTGAGTTCTGTTACTTTTGCCCCGTAAAATTGCCGATTGCTTTGCAGGAATTCGGGCTTAAAAGCGATACCCTGCTTTGCCCACAGAGAGTTGGCAATGGATAGCTGGATATCGGGGTCAGCTTTTTCTAGAGTAGTTTTTAAAGTCTCGTTCGCTTGATTGATGTCTTGTAGGCTTATTCCTTGGAGTTCTAGCGCTTTCGCCATCGCTTGTTGGGTTTCACCACTAGCACCGTTGTAGGTCATCGAAAGTGCGATCGCAACACTGCTAGGCGAGATAAATACGTTCTTTTTGCTGTCTTGCTTGAGAACTTCTTGGAACAGCTTGAAGCCAAATTTTGTATTGGCATCAACAAATTTGGTATCCACTGGACGATTAGGCGACTGTGCCATCAAACGTGACTCCTCAGGTTTTTGAGGATTGCGGAGGGAGTCAAGGGCATTGATTTTCTGCGCCATCAACCCTCCTACTAGCCCTGAGAGAACAATCCCTGCTGTCACAATAGCACCCACTCGATTTAGTGTTTGCCGATTCATCTCACTACCTCACTGGCTGATGCATTTTCTCTTTTAAGATGACCTGTTTCAGCTAGAGGTGTTCCAGTGGTTACAGTTTTGGCAACCTATAGAGAAGCCGACCCAAGTTTGGATTGCGTAGACGCAAAAACAAAATTAATGCTGTTTATTAAATTTAGCTGCGTAGTAGCTTATCTCAAGATGCACCGCTTCGATTGACAATAATATGCCAGAATTAGCATATTTAAGGGATGAGTGCATCGTTGAAACCAGTTGAATGGGTTGGAAGCTCCCTTGAGGATTTGAAAGATTTCCCAGAGGAGGTTCAGCAAGTCGTTGGCTATGCCTTGTACTTGGCTCAATGCGGTGAGAAGCATCCTTCAGCTAAACCACTCAAAGGATTTAAGGGTGCTGGGGTGCTTGAAGTTGTGGAAGACTTCGATGGAGATACTTACCGAGCTGTTTACACTGTGAAACTTGCTGGCGTAATTTATGTCTTGCACGCCTTTCAAAAGAAATCAAAGCAAGGAATTGCTACGCCAAAGCAGGATATTGAGTTGATTGAAACCAGACTTAAACGAGCAAAAGAGCATTACGCAGAAAACTATAGCCAGCAGCAAATGGGAGAGAAAAATGACTCAGGAGATTAGAGTACAAGCAAGTAGCGGTAATGTATTTGCCGATTTGGGTTTAGAAAATTCGGATGAATTGCTTGTGAAAGCTGAACTCGCACGTAAGATCAGCAGCATTATTACTCAGCAACACATGACGCAAGTTCAAGCAGCAGAGCTTTTAGGGATTGATCAGCCAAAAGTATCTGCTCTAATCAACGGCAAGTTATCAGGCTTTTCAACGGTACGGTTGTTTCGTTTCTTGAATGCTTTGGGTCGAGATGTGGAAATTGTAGTGAAAACTAAACCTAAATCTCGCTCACAAGCTCGAACACGGGTTGTCGCTACGTGATTTTGGATACTTATAGATCACCTTTGTGTTTGTTGCATATCATTGTTGCGTTGCTGGCGCTGTGCGATTTGGATTAGCATCCTCAACGCCTCATTCACAGCTATCTCATTGGAAAAAGCTTAGGCAACATGAAGATTAGCTTCTAAGATGATATTTAAGGATAGGAATATGCATATGTGCTAATTTCATTGAAGATGTCATCGAGTGGTTTGATGGAATCAACCTCCATTGCCATCTGACCAGCAGGGTTGTAAGCATTTTTGAACGCCCACATTTCAACCATCCAATGCCGTCGATGAGCAACACTTACTAACGGGATGAAGTCCCTATCTCCAGATAGAATAGCTAAGTCCATCACCTCTGTTGTAGTACAAATAATTTCAGTTGTCTGAGCAACAAGTTCTGTGTCAACGGCTTTCTCTTCATTCATTGAGTTGCGGTCATGCACTGTTAGAGTTCCTTAAATAGCAGAAAGCCGGAAAACTCGGACACGCAGGAGCGTTCTAGGTAATCGATAAATGCCTGTCGGGCTTCTCCAGTAATATGATCCCAAGATTGATTGAACGCCTCATCCCGTACAAAGTGGTGGCGGTTGTAGTCTGCTGGCATTTCTGCCAGCATTGCCTGCAACTCAGTGTCCTGAGAAGACAAATCCATCTGTGCAGCCGTTTCAAAGTCTGTTGTGTAGAACCGGGGAGTGAGGATGTTTTCCTTGATTGCCTTCGTTTTAGCTTCCGATAGGTTCACAGTGGGCTTGGGCGGAGAATTAACCATCTTGTTCGCTCCTCTCTAAACTCAATAGCTATTAAGTTATAGTACTTGTCGCTTCTTGAACAGAGCTTTGACCCAAAAAGTTAACAGACGTTCACTCACCCATAATATTGTTAAGTTATGAAAACTCCTGTTCGTTTAATTGCTTAACAAGCATACAGTTTTTAAAGAGTCTTTCGGTTGCCTGAAGCGTGTCTGCTCAACGCTTTCACTGCGCCTTGCCCGAACAGGCATCGCCACGACAACCACTTCATAGGAATGAGGTAATGAATGCCAGTTAGAAAAGCAGTTAGCACAATTATTGACTGCACTCGAAGAGTTAATAGACGCAATGAGACAACCACGTCTCACTGCGCTACGACTTGCTTTTAAACCTCGCTGTTTACGTCCTTCAATCGCGAGTCTGTAAATCGATCCATCCAGCTTTCCAGGTAGACTCGATTTTTCTCTTGTTCTTTTGGATCAGTCGTATCGAGAGGATAAGGTGCTAGTCCCAAAATCGCTGCTGTCGTTACACAAAACATCGACTTCTGGAAGCTGATGCAAATCTGCACGCGCAAGTCATCTTCTCCCCGACGCGATCGCTTATAAATTTCATGCATATAGTCAGGAAGAAAATGGCGCATATCCTGCATCAGCAGTGTTGGCGGAATTCCAGCTCCCCCCACGGGTAGAGGATCAGCATACAATGCTCCATAACTAAAGCGGCTTTGATCAGGGGAAATTTGACCTGCTTGAGCATTATACGAAACTGTACCCGGAAACGGTGTGCCCCGGAAGAAAACCGCCTCAACATAAGGCACTGCTGTATCCGGTAGGAAGGTCAAACCAGCGGATTTAGGAATGATTTCATAGGATTTGCCCCCAATCTTGGCCGAGTAGGTAATCGGTAAGTTAGCGCTTTCCACCAAACCTGCCTTAATATGATCTACCACTTGAGGAATTGTTGTAATTTCCCCCTTGTCGTAGCGATCGGATAGACTCATGAACATATCACTCATCACCCGCCAGAATTGCCCTAACCCACTGTAATAGGCAAGTTGGCGCACTTGTTCGACTAAAAAATCAGGAAAGAGCCAATTCATGCTCGGCATCAGAGGATTAGCCTTAAACTTTGCCTGAATCGCTTTTCGTGCCAGCTTCTCAAATTCTGGTTTATCCAGATAGGCATCTAAACCCCCACCCCCATGCCAGAACATGGCTTTCATACAGTATTCCGCATACTCAAAGTTAATGCGATCGTGCCACCAGTGACGCAGCAATTTCTGGGGTGTGAATTCCCCATTAAAGTATTTGAAAAAGGGAAAAAACACTAAAAATTGATTTTCGGCAATGTAGTTGAGATTGCGGGAGTAGGCATCAAGTACAACACCATAGCTATGCAGAATGCCCACTACCTCCATCACATTTTCTTTTGCATCTGGCAGTAAGGCATCACCAGCTTTCAGCCTCTCCATGTAGGACTCTAAGGGGTGATTTTTACGGGTCTTGGTTTTGCTGATTACCATTTATCTTCTCGTGAGCCAACAGTTTTATAAACGCTTTTAAAGTCGTAAGACTGAGAGATGCTTTACATTAGTTTATGTAATTCTCATGAATTTTAGCAAAATCTCGCAGAATCCTACGTCTTTTATGCGAAGCATCAAGCGTAGATGAATGCGAGTCAAGATGTAAGTTGCTCACAGATTCCTTTTCTCCATAGATAAGGTTTAATTTTTCTGACATCAGCCGTTAAGTTTATATCGGCGTACAAGGCGACTCTCGTTCCTAGATTTTGCATTCCTCTAACTCGATAAACTTTACCCTCAAGTATCACCAAGTCATTTTGTTGATAGGGATATTTTGATTTTCTGATTGAACGTCTGCCTTTACTTACTTTTTGCCCTCGATAAACTCTGAGGTTTTCACTGTTCAAAGTTTTGTTACGAGTACGTTTACCTGAGAACAACGATGTACCTGTAACTTTTTCGCCTGTTCGGATATCAATGTATTTGG
The DNA here is from genome assembly GCA_040756535.1 of Cyanobacteriota bacterium. Taxonomy (GTDB): domain Bacteria; phylum Cyanobacteriota; class Cyanobacteriia; order Cyanobacteriales; family Coleofasciculaceae; genus JBFLZA01. The sequence continues at coordinate 8,649 of JBFLZA010000105.1, read as the reverse complement.
CATCGTAAAACTGTTCGAGAGAGCGCCTATTACTTCGTGTTTGCTCTAAGTTAAGTGCTTGAGTGCGTAGTTGATTTGTACCACCTGCGATAACGAAAGCATCGTTATGATGCGTTTTGGGTAAATCCAAAGCTTCTCTATCCGCTTGTGTGATGTAGCCATAAGTCTCTTTTGCGTCTAAAGCTTCAACCAGTTTCCGATAAACTATGGTCATAAATGTTTCAGCTTTAAACGGTTTAAGTTTTGGCTCCCATCCAAATAGAAGCTTACTTTTTTTATGATTAGCAGGTGTATGACACTTAGAACAAAGTGTAATCAGGTTGGAAGGTTTATCAGTTCTGTCAGGAGGCAACTTCCAGAATCCTAAATGATGAACTTGTAAAATCTTCTGCTCAGACTTGTTTTTGCAGTTGGTATTTTGGCATTTGTAACCATCACGATGCCTGATATAAGAGGCTAAGTTTTTCCATCCATATTGTTCGCCCTGTTGGTATTGTTCACCCTGAATCTGAGGGGTGTTAATTTTTTGAATGTCAAACTTGGCTGTTTCAACAACAACACTCGTCACAGGAAGCCTCGATTTAATCCGCTCAACTAGCTTGATATGGCTATCAAACTTATGTTGAAGACTTGGAGCAAGCCATCCCTCCTTACGTTTACGGTTATCGAATCTAGGTTTTCGATGACGTAGACGATTACGTCTTGTCCTACGGTATTTTCGACGTTCTGTTATTCGCTCAGACACTCCTTCTAAAAGTTTAAATTCACCTCCGATTAATTCTTCTTTTTCAGTTACGGCACTATAGCCAACAGTTTGATAACCAGCATCAACACCTAAAATTATTGGCTGAGTATAACCTCGACATCCATAAAGCAGTTGAATAGTAAAGGGTCTACGAGCATAGATTTTTGCTCTACCACTTTCTAACAACTTCCTCGCTTTACGAGGTTTTGTCGGCATTAAGGGTCTGCCATTTTTATGGACTACTAACACTTTTTGCATTGTTTGAACTAGATAAAGTTCATCTCTTACGAGTGGTTCACTTCGCCAATGTTATAAAGGGTTTGTTGTTCTAGACACTCTTCCTACCCATCGGAACTGTTTAATCTAAAACCGTAGAGTTCAAAGCTAGTGAAGCACTTTGAATTACCTGTATATTCCTTCATAACGTAGCCCTTCGACTTCGCTCAGGGCTGAGGCTAATCAACAAGAGTGCTTTTTACACGCCCCGCTTCTATCCGTTAAGGATGAAGCGTGGGTTGTTGACCTTCTGGAGCTATCCTGTTGTCCTTAAAACCCGGAATATTCTATCTTTCCTCTTTGACCCTCTATCTCCCCCTATCCCCCTGCCCCCTGATTAGGGGGGGAATAGTAGGAAAAGGTTTGATTCTTGGGGGACTAGTGCAGCGTGGCATAACTATTTCAGTTGTAGGGTGGGCATTGCCTAGACACAAATTTTTGTCAGGATTGCAGCGTTGATCGTGGGCATTGCCCACCTTACGTTTAGTTTAGATGCCTCTACTGATCAGGAAGAACTTTTGTTTTCAAAGGTTAGGGGAGGCTTTGGGTAACTGTTCTGGCAAAATCTCAGATTGCCCATCGGACAATGTCAGGGCAACAGTTGATGAAGTTGGAACAAAAGCAGCCGTTGTCGCCTCACTCAGAGCAACTAGCCATCCTGGCTGTACTCCGAAGATAACGATCAAAATGGCTAAAATAATTCCCGGTATGCGCTCCTTCCACAACACTTTAGGCAGATCAATCACCCGTGTAGATAGACGCCCAAAAAAGGCTCGATCAAGCAAAACGAGGAGGTAAACAGCCGTTAAACCAGTACCGAGCATACAAAGGAGGGTCGGCACTGGAAATGCGGGAAAACTGCCCCGAAACACCAGGAATTCCGAGATAAATCCCATCATTCCAGGGATACCCGCACTAGCCATCACACCCAATACCATTAGACTACCGATTAGCGGTAAACCTCGTTCCGGGTTCAATAGACCATTGAGAACCTCCAAATCCCGTGAGCCTGTCTTTTTATAAACGATACCTACCAGTAAAAACAGTAGCGCCGATATCAGACCATGACTCACCATCTGGAGGACAGCACCAATGAGTGATATGGGAGTGGCGGCAGCAGCAGCCAGTAGAATGTAACCCATATGAGCCACAGAACTGTAAGCCACCATTTTTTTCATATCTCGTTGTGCCAGTGCATTCAGGGCACCATACAGCACACTAATTGCTGCCCAAATGGCCAACCAAGGAGCCAGAATTCCCCAAGTTTCAGGAAACAACTCTAACCCAAACCGAAACAGACCATAAGTACCCAACTTCAGCAGCACACCTGCTAGTAGAACAGAAATGGGTGTTGATGCCTCAACGTGAGCATCCGGTAGCCAGGTGTGGAACGGAACTAGAGGAATTTTAATGCCAAAGCCAATCAGAATTGCTCCAAGAAGCACTAATTGCTGAAACTCTGGTAGTGCAGAGGCAAGGGGAAACGTTTCTGTAAACGCAAAGCTGGATGCCCCGCCTAAAAAGACTACGCCCAAAAATGCCGCTAGAATAAGTGCTCCGGAAGTCGCTGTATACAGGAGGAATTTAATGGCTGCATAGCCTCTCCGCTGTCCTCCCCAAATCGCGATCAATAAATACAACGGAATTAGTTCCAGTTCGTAAAACAGGAAGAACAGCAGTAGATCTTGAGCGACGAAAGCACCGGCAACGCCGGCATTCAACAGCAAAATTAATGCGTAATAAAACCGAGGTCGTTCGATATTTTCATCACTGCTGTAGAGGGCAATTCCAGTGAGTAATCCATTTAACACCAGCAACGGTAACGATAGACCATCAACCCCCAAGCTATAGGTCAAACCTAAAGTGTCAATCCAAGGGATAAACTCAGAAAACTGCTGGCTTACCTCCTGAGGGTGGAACTGAATGAGTAATACAATCGACCAGATGAAGACCCCCGCAGCCACTGCCAATGCCACTTGACGGGCCCATTTTGCGGTGATAGTTCCAGGCCAAAATCCTACAAGAGCAGCACTCAATAGTGGTACCCAAATCAAGGCACTCAGCATAAATTGAACAGCCTCCTTTCTAAAACGATGGTTGAGCGTTGAATGTTGTAGATGCTTTCCTTTGCCGAAGCGTCGGGCGAGAAGGTTGAATGTTGAAGGTTATCTCCCCAACTTTTAACCTTTAAACGTTCAACATTGAAGAACCTTCAACGCTTTGACTACTGACCACTAATTAATGTCCAATTCCAATGCTGCAAAGACCACTGGGTCAGAGGCCAAGTCATGAGCAGAGCTAAAAGGCTAACTCCTAACAAAATGGTTAGGGCATAAAACTGTGTCTTACCGGAGGTGTTGTATTTCAATGTCTGACCGCTAATAACCGTGGCCAGTCCAGCGAGGTTGACTAAGCCATCGACAATGTAGCGATCGATCCAAGCGCTAATTTTAGACAACAAGTCAACGGCAAAAATCACAGTTAGACGGTAAAGGCGATCGACGTAAAAGTCATAGGCTAATAAGTCCTGTACAAATTTCACAGGAACCCGAACCGATCTTGACCAAGTTCTAGGCAGGTACACCACTGAACCCAAAATGCAACCCAATAGACTAGAACCTAGCAAAAGCAACTGGGCTGGCTGAATTAAGTATGTATACTTTGCCGGAGGTAACAGGGAGAGTTTCTGTAGAACCAGAGGCGTCATTAAGGTGATTATCGTTAATGTCACCATCGGCAATGCCATTGGCCAAGTCACTTCTGGTGCTCGGCGGGTTTTAGGCTGAGGCTGACCTAGAAAAATCAGACGAAACACACGGGTTAAACCGAAGGCGGTGATACCGTTAACCAACAAAAAGGTGGCAACTATCCAGAGATGCTCACCCCAGAAGGCATTGATTCCTTTACTCAGTGCCCAGTAGCCTCCTAATGGGAGTAATCCAATTAAACCTGCGGCACCAACAACAAAGGCAGTTGTTGTCGCAGGCATACGAGACCACAATCCCCCCATTTCTGTGAGGTTTTGGTTGGTAGTAGTGAGAATGATTGAGCCAATGCTCATAAACAACAGCGCTTTGGCAACGGCATGAGCAACCAGCAACGCGGCGGCAACATCGGCACGCTGTAGACCAATGGCAATAAACACTAAACCTAACCAAGCGCTGGTGGTATGGGAGAGCGATCGCTTCATGTCAATTTGTGCGATCGCTACCAATGATGCCCCAATTGCCGTTACCGTTCCGATCGCGATCAAGGCAGACAATGTTATCGGCGACAGCGCCAAAACGGGCACTAACTGGATTAGCACGTAAGCACCGCAAGTCACCACCAAGGAATTCCGCAACAACGAGGCGGGATTTGGACCTTCCATCGCCTCATCTAGCCACAAGTGGAGTGGGAATTGAGCGCATTTTCCAATCGGGCCAGCAATCAACGCCAAACCCAGTAATGTTGCTGTCGTCGGTGACAAGTTAGCCGTTTGGGCCCACTGATACAAGTCAGGAAAGTTCAAACTTCCCGCCATCGTTGCCAGCGCCACGACACCCATTAACAGCAGAATGTCTCCCACCCGCTTGGTTAAAAAGGCATCTCGCGCTGCTGTTACCACTAACGGCTGAGCATACCAAAAGCCCACAATTAAATACGTGCTGAGAGTGAGCATTTCTAACAGGGCATAGCTGAGAAATAAGGAATTACTGATAGCAATCCCACTCATTGCCCCTTCAAAAAATCCCATCAGGGCAAAGAAGCGAGCTAATGCCCAATCTTTCTCCATGTACCCCAGTGCATAGAGTTGCGCCAACAAACTCAAGCTGGTCACAACCTCCATTGCCCCAGCACTGATTGGAGAAATTTCCAGTACCAACGATAAATCCAAATCAGCGACTTGGAGCCAGTGAATCACTAACTGCCTTGCTGGCTGGTTCAATGCTGACCCTAAGATAAACCAACCATGAATACAAGCCAGAACAGTCATCAACAAATTTAAGTAAGCCGCTGGTCTAGGCCCAGTGCGACGAATAACGCCTGTGGACCAAGGCAGGCTTAAAATCGCACCGACTAAACCATAAAAAGGAACCCACCAACTTGTCTGAGTGAGAAACTCAGTAATCACGCTCTCATACCTCACTATTTCTCCATGAATTTAAAACTTGGGGAAATAACTCCATCTTTTTCTTAAAATTCAGCTTTTTATTGTCTCTATGGAGTTAACATTTGTTTGTTTTCCCGTTGGTTGTTTATTGTTGATTGTTTTCACATCTAGCTAATGTTTATTCCACAAAAATCATTCCTTAGGGTTTGCTTTCTTTCCAAAGCTTCAGCGACAAAAAGCTGAGGTTTACGGATACAACTAACCCTAATCAAACCTATAAAACCAACTTATGAGTGAAAATCGGTATTCCTTACGCCGTCAACTGGCAAACCTAAGGTCGCCCGAAGGAGAAGTAAATTTTCTCTCCATCAGCAACGACCAGAAATTTTGGATACTAGTATTCCATCTTATAGAAAGTTTATAAAAAAATTATAAATCAAAAGCAATCATTCTCGAAAACAGTGAATTTTCGTTAAATGTCCTCACTGATGAATGAAGAGTGTTAAGTTTTTTTAACCTGTTTCATTGAGAATTATTATGATAAATTATATTGATTAAGTATGCCAAACTTCTCTATGCTTGGTTTAGCTCTTAAATGAGAGAGCTTTTTCAACCCCAAAAATTGCCCCCTCGTTTGATTTTTGCTTAAGAGTGATGGGCTGATGTTGTACTTGACTAATCCACTAGGAGAAAAGCACCAATGCCAATTGCTGTAGGAATGATTGAAACGAAGGGCTTTCCGGCTGTTGTGGAAGCAGCAGATGCGATGGTGAAAGCCGCTCGTGTCACCCTTGTGGGTTACGAAAAGATTGGTAGCGCTCGCGTCACTGTCATTGTCCGGGGAGATGTGTCTGAGGTACAAGCCTCGGTCTCGGCTGGAGTTGAAGCCGCTAATCGGGTCAATGGAGGTGAAGTCGTATCCACTCACATTATTGCCCGTCCCCATGAGAACTTAGAGTACGTCTTGCCGATTCGATACAGCGAAGCTGTAGAACAGTTCCGTACTTATTAGCGAAAAGCCAAGCACTAAAGTCGCTTAGGTCTTTGTCGCCAATGTCAGTACCAACACTTTACTCAATCTAAAAATCATAAGCTTTTGGAGCTAAACAAATGTCAATTGCAGTAGGAATGGTAGAAACATTGGGCTTTCCAGCTGTTGTGGAAGCAGCAGATGCGATGGTGAAAGCCGCCCGTGTAACATTAGTCGGTTACGAGAAAATTGGAAGTGGTCGCGTCACTGTTATTGTGCGCGGGGATGTCTCGGAAGTGCAAGCCTCGGTTGCGGCTGGGGTGGACAATGTGAAGCGGGTCAACGGGGGTCAGGTCTTGTCCACTCATATTATTGCCCGTCCTCACGAAAACTTGGAGTATGTGCTACCGATTCGCTACACCGAAGACGTGCAGCAGTTTCGCGAGAGTACTAATGCCATTCGTCCGATGAACCGCCCTTAAGATAATCAATTGATTGGTTATAGATAACCGATTTTGGATTAGAGGATTTTGGCAATAAACAAGCAAGCGTCAAAACAATAGCAGTGGATTGATAATTCCCAATCCCCAATGATGTGGGGTTAAAAGGGATAATCCTTGCATCCAAAATCCTGGTATCCAAGATTTGGAGGGTTAATGCAAATTGCCAAAGTTCGCGGCACTGTTGTCAGCACTCATAAAGAACCGAGTCTGAGAGGAGTCAAATTCCTCTTATTGCAATTCGTGAATGAGGAAGGACAATTAGTTGCCGAGTACGAAGTCGCAGCAGATACGGTCGGTGCGGGAATGGATGAGTGGGTTCTGGTAAGCCGTGGTAGTGCTGCCCGCCAAGTAGGTGATAATCACACGCGTCCCATCGACGCCTTGGTCGTAGGAATTATCGATACCGTAAGTGTCGATAATAACGTTCTCTACAGCAAGAAAGATCAGTATCGTTAGGCGATCGCGAAAGTGATAACGTTGGAGAGTAAAAGCAATTTTAAAACACGCTAGTACTCACCAACAGTTGTGGCTCGACTGTAAAGTTACCTGCAAGGGTAGAGCCACCGTCCTTTCTCACCTACTAGCTTTCAAGCTTATTTCTTAACTTACGCTTGTGTATCGCTTGTTCTTACTAGGAGGAGACAGCTATGGCAGTCCGCAGCTACGCGGCTCCACCAACCCCTTGGTCGAAAAGTTTGGCGGAACCGAAAATAGACGACACTGCCTATGTACATTCTTTTTCTAACATTATCGGGGATGTACAAATTGGTGCCAATGTTTTGGTTTCCCCCGGAACTTCAATTCGAGCCGATGAAGGAGGTCCGTTCTACATTAGTGAGGGAACCAACATTCAAGACGGCGTCGTGATTCATGGCCTAGAGGACGGTCGAGTGATGGGGGACGACCAGCAACCCTACTCGATCTGGATTGGGAAAAACACGTCCCTTACCCACATGTGCCTGATTCACGGTCCAGTCTACATCGGAGATGATTGCTTCATCGGCTTTCGCTCCACAGTGTTCAATGCCCGGATCGGAAGCGGCAGTATCGTGATGATGCACGCTTTGGTTCAAGATGTGGAAATCCCTCCTGGCAAGTATGTGCCTTCAGGAGCGGTGATTAACACGCAGCAGCAAGCAGATCGGTTGCCCGATGTTCAACCAGAGGATAGGTACTTTGCTCTTCGGATCGTGGCTTCCAACGAGGAATTGCTCAAAGCTTATCACTGCGCCGAAGATGAAGCCTGTATGGCACCCTTCCTTCAGGAAACTGCTCAAACGTCCAACTCTAACGGCGATTCGCAGGGCGATCGCTCGGTTTCACACCCTATCAGTAGTTCTCATAATTCTAATAGTTCCATGTTATCGACTACAGGATTAACATCAGAAGTTAAACAGCAGGTTCGTCAACTGTTAGCCCAAGGGTACCGCATTGGTCTGGAGTATGCCGATGAGCGCCGCTTCCGCACCAGTTCCTGGAAGAGTGCCACTTCAATCCAATCCGATCGCGAGTCGGAGGTGATGAACACCATCGAGGCAACGCTGGCAGAACACGAAGGGGAGTACGTGCGCTTAATTGGTGTTGACACCAAAGCCAAGCGTCGGGTCACCGAAGAAATTATCCAAAGACCGGGGGACAAGAATTCAACGTCTTCCAGCCCTGCCTCAGCACCTCGTGCTAGCTACAGCAGCAATTCAGGAACTCGCACTAATTACAGCTCAACGCCGACATCCAGTCAAGGAGTGGATTCAAGCGTTCAGCAAACAGTTCATCAATTGTTAGCTCAAGGATACCGCATTGGTCTAGAGTATGCCGACGAGCGCCGCTTCCGCACCAGTTCTTGGAAGAGTGCCACTGCAATTCAATCCAATCGTGAGTCGGAGGTGATGAACACCATTGAGGCAACTCTAGCAGAACACGAAGGGGAGTACGTGCGCTTGATTGGTATTGACACCAAGGCCAAGCGTCGAGTCACCGAAGAAATTATCCAAAGACCTGGTGGCAAGCGTCAGGCGATCGCTAGTTCATACGAATCCAATGGTGCAGGCAGTGCTTCCAGCTC
>JBFLZA010000104.1:0-17275 GCA_040756535.1 Cyanobacteriota bacterium | reverse complement strand
GGTTGTAAGAGTATTTTTAGTATTTAACTTCATAAGACAATAAAAAAATCAACTATTAAAATCACACTTTTAGTTGATTGAAATCACACTAACTAGCTTCAGCATGATTAGCTTAGAAGAGACGAGTATGAATGCTTAGAAAGATAAAGTCTGATGATTTAATAGCTTTGGTGTACTAACATTAGTGATTTTGCTCAGTATTACCTGATTGAACAAATAATACTTCAATGTAATAACCTCAAGGAATTCATTAATAAATGCATTGATAATGATTTGTTTTTCCAAAAGGTGACAACTCCTAAATTCTCTAAGCTTGAAACAATCGAAAAGGAATCTGAGCAACTGATTCAAGAGATAAAGCAAGATTTTCGATTCAGAGAAATCGAGGTAATGGAAAAGCAGCTTAATCAGATTGAAAATGCTAAAAATAGACTTATTGAAATAGAGCAAAACTTATCTAATATGGTTGAAAACGTTAGAACAAAAACCAATCATTGTATAGTTTTTGATTCTGATGCTATGGAAAATTTGCTTACTACTTTGAATCAAGAAATTATCTATCTAAGAATTTGTACAAATAAAGGAATAGCCTTGTGTTTAACTGATAAAGAAGAAACAATAAAAGAAATAGAAAATCGATTCGACCAACTACATCAAAATGTTAAAAAATTAATTCCCGAAGCTAATAAAAGATATGAAAAAGCAAAAAATATCCTCTGTAAAGCTACTCGAAAAAAGGAAGCTTCTACGACTAACTTTAAAGAGAAACCTAATTCTAAACAAGAACTTGCTGAATCGAGCAAGGAAATTTCTAAATCTAAAAACAATTCACTAATACCTATTTTGACGGGGTTGATAGTCCTTAGCTCTGGTAGTTGGATAGGGTGGAACTTTTTTAACTCAAAGCAAGTACAAAATAAAGCAGGACAACTTTTAGTTAAAGTCCGAGATATAGATAAAATTTCCGATATCCCTAGTCTTCAAAATTATCAAGATAAAATTAAAGAATCTATTTTACTGCTAGAATCAATTCCTGATGTTCCAGGCTCAAATTATAATAAAGTAAAGAATGATATAACCAAGCTTCACTCCAAACTCAATACTGTAGAGCAAAAAATTAAAGATTCTAATCAATTATTAGAACAAGCCAATAAAGATTTAGAAGCTGCTCAAAGATTAGCTATGGAAGCTTCTGTCATTGTTCAAAATCCACCTCATCCATTAGAAGTGTGGCAGCAAGCACAGGCTAAGTGGCAAGAATCTATTAAGCTTTTAGAAGCAATTCCAGAAAATTTGCCAGTCTATGTCCAAGCTCAAGAGAAGTTGGTTACTTATCAGACTAACTATGCTGCTCTTACAAAAAGGATAGAAATAGAACAGAATGCATCTGACACGATAAACACTGTTGAAGATTTAGCTAAACAATCTGTTGAATTAGTTAAAGATACACCTTATACAATCGAGGTTTTAAAGAATGCTCAAGACAAATTGAAGGAAGCTATGGAGTTGTTAAAGAGTGTTCCTTCTGAAACTGCTGTATCTGCTAAAGCTGAATCACTTATGCAGGTATATAGCAATAATTCTCAAGAAATCCAAGACAAGCTAGAAAAGCTAGAGCTTTGCAAGCGTCTAAGTATTACTTCTTGTACTGATGCAGAAATTCAATTAAATCTTAAAATTTGATAAGAATTTAATGACATTTTCACTCTAAGCAAAAGTATTTTGAATATGTTTAATGACACCTCTTACATAAGGAATTGTAATAGCTGTAATCATCAAATTTTAATGGCTAAAGATGATAAAGGATGTTGGCAACCTTGGGAACTAGATAACAGTGGTAGACATTATTGTGATTCTTTAATTTCAAGCGTATTAGACTCAAGCTCATCCTCGAACTCAAGTGCTACTCCTAGCCAAACAGTAGATGTAATAACTATTAGTGAGCAAAAAAAGGCTTCTTTAACTTATAAAACAAAATGTTGGTGGTGCAATAATCCTGTTTTTTATCATACTAACGGCTATGGTGATTGTGTCTTATTTGATAAATTAGCTCGTTGTCAGCTGGTTTTATCGCTTACGGAGAATGGTGCAAGATGTGAGTCAACCAATCCGTTAAATCCCCCACATCCTCGAAATCTAACAGCGCCTCACTCAACTCTTCTAACTGCGCCACCTCTAACTCCCGAACTTGTGCCTCAACCTCCTCCTCAAGTTCCCCAACCTTACGGTGAAGCTGACGCAAAATAATCGAGATTAACCCGCGCTTCTGGTGGCGATCGAACCAATAAATTAAATCATCAATACTTGTAAAATCTAACAGCGCTTCACTCAACGCTTCTAATTGACTCTCCGGCAACTCCCGAACTTTCGCCTCAACCTCTGGGTTAAGTTCCCCAATCTTACGGTGAAGCTGACGCATTACGATATAGACTTCTCCCTCGCGTCTCCCCTGCTCAATCCCCGTCCGCATCCAACTGGTAACAATCTGCATAACCCGCTCCTGTTCCTCTGGCTCAATCCTACCAAGTTCCTCCTGAAACGCTTGCTCCTCCGACTCTGTAAGGGTTAGATAGGTATCCACAAACCCCGAAATCAACTGCATCCTCGCTGGGTCTAACCGCAATGTCACCAACAACCGCAAACATTCCGCCTTCACCCTCGGACGGTCTTCTGGCGCAATCTGCATCTTTGCCATCAGCGCACTCGCCACCGGATTCGCCTGTCCCAAATAGTCGCGCCAATTGAGACGATTCAGTTGAATCACGCGATAGTTAAATTCCAGCACTCGAAATTCGGGAAACTCAACCCGAAACTGACTGGCGGCGGCAACTTTGGGTTGGTCATAAGAAAACACCACAACCGGATAAATCGGCAAGTCATACTTCTGGGACAACCGAGCGAAATAGCGAAACATTCGCTTGCCAAAATTCGCTTGCGCTTTCGCTTGATTCTCCACATGAATCAAGAAACAAGACAACTCACCTCGAAACTGCGCCTACACGAGTAAATCCGTTTCATAACGCTCTCCCGCCATGACATCTGTAAACACTTCCTTATCCAGAAACGTCACCGAGTCCGGTTCCAAATAAGCCATAACATCCGGCAGAAATAGCTCGATAAACTCCACAAAAAAAGTAGACAGGAGTTCCTTGAATAAGCGATCGTGGTCAATCATGACCCATATCTCAACTCATCCCAAAAAACTGTTATCTCCTCAGCTTTATCCGGCTCAACCATTTACCTGCACACTATTGATTGATTCAGGCTTAACCATGCTAATTAAAATCCCCATAATTTTCTCAGGACTAATAATGTAATAATCATTCAAGTCAATATAAATTACATCCTCATTCAACTTCAAAAACTTCCATTGATTCCCATTGGTCACCACACCAAATATATTCTCAAATTCTTTGTCTTCCCGTTCATTAAATATTTTCGCCGCAATCATCTCTGCCATACACTGAGCATAGCCACTCTTGATGTTGTCATTCTTTGCCTCCACAATTGCAACCACTGGAGACTTAATAAAAGACTGCTGCCGACTTCGACTAATCAGAAAATCACAGAACCCATTTAACCCCCTAGTACTGTCCACATTAAACTCCACCCCAGAAAACAAACTGATTTGATTGTTTAACATCCTCCTCAACTCAATCAAAATCGGAGCGATAATCATTTCTGATTTCGCTTTCTCTGTACTAATGGCTACAGCCAAAGGAATATTATTGTGCAGATATTTTAGAAAGAATTCGTCTAATTTTACTTCCTGAATATCCGCAAATAGCTCGACATTCTCCTCAATTTCTAGGTCAAAATCAGAGCTAATTTGTTCCAAATTAAATTCTTCGTAGGACATAATGTTTCATCCCGCATCCTTACCGTAGGGTAGCAGAAGTATAGCTGTCACCCTAAACGTTAGGACAGCTCTAACGACTCAAACGACCACGTACTAGTAAGAAACATAAGAGCCTTCTGCCTTCTGCCTTTTGCTATAGCAGTTTCTCCGTTCAAAACTTTCCGACTCACTCTTGACGTTTTCTCCAACCCTAAAATTCCGCCGAGAGATTAGAAGGCTATATCACCGTTGTCATCGTATTCCAGCTCCTCTGTCCTTGTCAGATGAGTACTGTCTAGGGAGGCTAACTGACTGGTTTGCCACTGGGGAGAGTCTGCTGGCTCAACCCAACCAAAGTCCTCATCTTCTTCTCCCTCTACTACCAGTATTTCAGTCTCATCATCCACATCTTCGTCTGATTTCAGTGCATGAATGCTGCTCAGTTCAGGAGGTCTGAAATCATTATTGAGATCAATAATCTCTCCCTCAAAAAACTGCTTAAGGTTCCCCAGAGCTTTCTCGATTTCCTCCGTTGCCCATTCCACATCTTGTAATAAAAATGATGCTGGAGATTCGGTTACAGGAAGAGGGGCAGGAGATTCAGATTGGACAGGAGATGAGACAGCTGTCCTCAGCGATTGCTGTTGAGAAATGGATGGGGATTCCGTAGGATACGTAGGAGAGGTGTCTTGTTTGTTTTCGCTGCCTGTGGATTGTACCCAAGTTGACGCAGCACTAACTTTCTGTTCCTGCTTGTACTCCGGCGATACCTGCTGAGCGGTAACAGTAGAGGAAGCATGGGTTTCAGGTTGTGCGATCGCAGATTGTGGTACTGTTTCCCTAACTGAACGACTCGCCGTTGATTCACGAGTCGCTGCCTGAGCAGGCTGCATTTCCTTGGTTTGAAGTCTAACTTTTACCTTAGAGTTGTAAACCGCTTCAAAAGCTGCTTCAATATTGGGCAATTTCTCCTGGGCTAGCTTCATTAAGGGTTTTGAACTAATGACCACATTAGCGATCGACCCTTCAAAACTGACTAAATGGCAATGCTGACGCAATAAAGCTTGTGTGGCAAAGGGCTGAAGTGCTGAGAGGACTTGTTGCCAGATTTGGGCAATGCTCTGTTCAGAATTAAAAGGATTCGCCGCAGGAGTGTTCGCTTCCCTGATTGGCTCACAGGCCTGTTCCACAGGTTGAACCGGGGGTGAGGTTAGCTCTGATGGGGGGGATGCTTTTGCTGCTGATGGCTGTTGACTCTGAACTTGGGACGCTTGGGTTTGAGTAACAGAGGTCGGGGCGGTGGCTTGAGGAGATGACTGTACCTCGCTCTGCCCGGATGTGACGGGTGGAGACGCCTGTTTTACAGATGGCGCTTGCTGCACAGTCGAGTTGTGCGGAGAAACTGAGGGAGTCGCAGCCGAACGAAATCCGGGTTCGGAACGGGTTGGTGATTCCTGTCTGCTACCTAGATGCGTAGACGGGGAAATCACAGGATTCGCTGAAGGCAGTAAGCCCAAGAGCGTCACTTCTAACCACAAACGCGGCTGAGTGGTGTTTTTGATTTGAGCTTCGCTGTTTTTCAGGTGTTGTTGCCCTTGTAAAATTCTAGAGATATCTTGCTTTTGAGCAAATTCACGCAGTTGCTTCCAGGTGGGAGGTGTGACGGCAACTAAATCGTTGCGATCGGGTGCGGTTTTGGCAATGAGTAAATCTCGGTAAAATCCGGCTAAATTTTGCAGCACGACTAGGGGTTCACGTCCTCTATCCATCAAGCGGCGGCAATGGTCGAGAACGGTTTCTGAGTTATCGTCGTAAATGGCTGTAGTCAGCGCCATCAAGTCTCGTTCTGGCACCGCTCCCACCAAATCCCAGACTGCCTCTACTGTGACTTGTTCAGGTAACAAACTCAATTGGTCAAGCAGACTTTCAGCATCTCGCAGTCCCCCTTGAGCCACTTGTGCGACTAAAGTTACAGCATCGAGTGTAATATCGATATTTTCTTTGGCGGCAATCTCCTGCAAATGCCCCACCATTGCATCTAGAGGAATTCTCCGAAAATCGAACCGCTGACAGCGCGAGATAATGGTTGGCAGTACTCGCTGAGGGTCAGTCGTTGCCAGCACAAATACTACATGCTTCGGTGGCTCCTCCAATGTTTTGAGTAGGGCATTGAATGCCGCCACCGATAACATATGGCACTCATCGATGACATACACCTTGTATCGACACTGAACCGGGGCGAACTGCGACTTCTCGATCAGTTCTCTGATGTTATCGACCCCAGTGTTACTGGCAGCATCGATTTCAATCACATCCAGTGCTGAACCCGACGTGATGCTTCTACAGACCTCACACTGACCACAAGGAGAGGCTGTCGGCTTATCTTGCTTTAAACAATTAAGGGACTTTGCCAGAATTCGGGCACTAGAAGTTTTGCCGGTGCCTCTAGGCCCGCTAAATAGATACGCGGGGGCAATCCGTTCAGTACGGATAGCATTACTGAGGGTGGTAGCGATCGCTTCTTGACCCACCAAATTAGCAAAGGTCTGAGGGCGATATTTGTGGTGTAGGGGTTCGTAACTCACGAGGCAAGAGTGGGGGAGGATAGAAACGAAGACTGGGAGTGCGATCTAACCAACACCCCTAACGACTGTACGATTACCTTTGGCGCTAGGAAGGCTGATCGCGCAGTGAGACGCTCTAGCGTCTATCGTAATCAAATCAATGACCAATGAGCGGTGAAGGTATTGTAGCGGCTCCCCAGCTACGTTTTAGAGAAAGAGGCAAAACCGAAAATTAAGAAAATTTATAACGCTATAATATAGAGCTTTAGAAGTTTCTATAATCTTTAGCGTATTACACAAGGAGAATTTTACTTGCAATTAGGACTTTCTCAAGTTTATGAAAATATAAAGGTAGTTTTAGAATCTGATAACTTCTCTATTTCAGATTATAAATCAATTAGTTACGGATTGCAATTTGAAATTAAAATGATGACTTGGTCTGGACTCCTTAGAGTCTATCAAAATAACAAGGGCAATTTAAAAATTGATTATTCTCAGTTAAAGGGGGATTCGGCAAAAATTATCAGAGTTCAGGAGTTAATAGAAACTGCCATAGGAGCGAAATCTAATTTATCTACTTCTAATCCTAAAGCTACCAGTAAATCACCTCAGGAGCCTCTTGACCTGGGCTTTCCGATAATTGGTACGGATGAGGCGGGCAAGGGCGATTACTTCGGTTCTTTAGTGACTGCTGGCGTTTACGTAGATGAAATTTCCGCAAAGAAGTTACTGGCTTGCGGCATTAAAGATAGTAAAAGACTTAATGATACTAAAAACATAGAATTGGCAAATCAAATCACAGAAATATGTTCTGGAAAGTTTGCAATTATTGAAATTTCACCCGAAAAGTACAACCGTCTCTATGAGAACTTTAAAAAAGAAGGGAAAAATTTAAATAATTTATTGGGCTGGTCTCACGCCAAAGTAATAGAAGAAGTTCTTTCTCGTGTAGATTGTCAAGTTGTCGTTTCCGATCAGTTTGCCGATGAAAGAGTTATTTTAAGCCAGTTACAGGAAAAAGGAAAAGGTGTAAAATTAGTACAGATGCATAAAGCGGAGATAAACATAGCCGTAGCAGCAGCATCGATCCTAGCGCGAGCAAGATTTTTAGAAAACTTATCTAAACTCTCAGGAAAGTATAAAGTCAACTTGCCTAAAGGGGCATCTTCAGCAGTTATCACTTCTGCTAGAGAATTTGTGAATCGGTACGATAAAGAAGACCTAGGAAAAGTCGCCAAACTCCATTTTAAGATTACAGAGGAAGTGTTTAAGGTTTAGTTAAATATGAGAATATCGTTAATTTTTGCAGAGACATGACAGAAAATCTCAGGAAAAGTAGTAAGTAAGATAATAATTCAATCCTTTATAAGGTAGTATTTAGTTCTTTGCCTTTGTCAAAGGCTTGATACCAAGACGATTTCTAAGCATCGCCTAGAAATCTCTAACTGTTACAGATTAAAAATGAGTGTTGTGATAGAATCACTGGTGTTTTTGCCTTTGGTAAATCCCTAACATAGGGTTTGTCCGCTTGGTAAGACACTCTATTAGTGAAACACTATCTATCCTGCTTGTAACAGGAGTATCAGATTCAAAAGCTGTTTTTCAGTTAGCGTAAACAACTATACCCTTGAGCGTTTTCACCTCTGATGTAGCTATGATGGACTCACCTGCTTCTCTCTCTACTGGTGCGACTGACGACATACCTCGCGAGGTGCGAGTTGCTCAACTTCGTAATCTGGTAGAAACTCTACGCATCGCTGATGAAATTGCTAGTCAGGGCTACCTGATTAGTAGCTCTGAACTAGCTGATTTAATGGATGTCAACGCTAGTGCTGTAACCAGCAGAGGCGACCACTGGCCCTGGCGTAACTGGATTGTGTCACGGGTTCGGCGTGAAGGCAATCAAATTCTCTGGCAGCTAGAACGAGTAGACCAAGTGAAAACTGCTGAGTATGAAGGGTGAGGGTTGAAGGTTGGAAGGTTGAAGGTTGGAAGGTTGAAGGTTAACAGGTTAAAGGTTGGAAGGTTGAAGGTTGAAGGTTGAAGGCTGCTAACCGTAAACTTGTTGACTTGTTAGCTGGATAACTGGTTAACTTTCAACTCGGTCACCAACTTGCTCGCCTTGCTAGCTTTTAACTTGTTAACCTTCAACTTGCCAACCTTTAACCTGTTAACCTTCAACCTGATAACTTGCCAACCGGCTAACCTTCTAACCTGTTACCGCTCCATATTTCCTACCTCGCCAAGAGGTGGGTCTTTTGATGGTAGATAAGAAAATTCGCAAGACAGCTAACGGGTCGGCCAAAGGGGAAAGCCAGAATAGCCAAGAGGCAGTAGTTGCCTGAGTGCGATCATAGGAGGGAGCGATCGCAAACAGCAAGGCGAAGCGAATCAATACTAAGAATAGATTCACCCCTGCCGCTGTTGTGACGGTGAGCGGGGAAATTCCCATGCCTATCAAGCTTAAGCTCACCACAGAGGCGGGTAAGGGAAGAGCCTGTACGCTCAGTAGTAACCACAAATCACTCCATAGCTGACCTGTAGAAGAGGCGTCTTTGAGGTCGAGACTTCGTCCCCACTCTTTCCAGGTTTCTTTCGCCCCTTCATACATTCGCACCTTCAACACCTTTGCCCCATCCAGAAATCCCACCTTAAACCCACAAGATGCTATATAACGAGCGAGGGTGACATCATCGCAAAATGACCCCTTAGCGCTCGTATAGCCATTAACTTGGGTCAAGACATCGCGGCGGCACAAAAAACACTGTCCGTTCGCCATTACCCGTTCCGCTGCATCGTTATTGATGCCACTCGGCCCAAATCGGTAAACCAAAGTCATCAATAGCGCCGGTTGTAGCCACCACTCCCCTGGATAGTTAAGGATAAATTGGGGGGAGAGGGAAACAAGATCAAACTCTTCTGCCTGGGCTGTCTTAATTAAACCTGCTACTAGACCGGCTTTGGGCTGAGTATCAGCATCCATTCCCAAAAACCACTGACTGTGAGGGGAACTGTGCAAATAACCTGTATGTAATGCCCAAGGACGACCCACCCAGTCCGGGGGCAAGGGGTCATCGGTAATCAGGCGAAACCGGGGGTCTTGCTCTTGGGCCTTCTTGACCAGTTCTGGTGTTCCGTCGGTTGAACGACTGTCTACGACGATGATTTCTCGAACTTCGTAACTCTGCTGACTCAAGCCTACCAAACAGGGGGTTATGCGATCGCGTTCGTTAAGAGTGGGAACCACCACACTGACAGCACCGAGTTGTTCAGGGATGGTGGTTTGCGGTTCTATAGGCAGACGACGGCCTGGCCCTTTCAAGAGGCGCGAGAGTAGGAGGAATACTGCTGGTAACTGAATGAGTAACAGCACCATTGCCAGAAAACCAGCAGTTGAGAAAAGCATTGCTGAGCTATTCACTACAGTTGCCAAACCGCTCACTTGGGCATAACTCCTACGGAGGCTACTGGTATTGAGGTCGTTTGGGGAACTTGAGTTTTGTCACGCTCCTCTGTTGCCGTTGCTGTTTCCTTAGCAGGAGCCATCCACCACAAAAGCACAGCCGGAGCAATGCCGAACAGGAGGCTCAACGCTACTGGAATCCATAGACCAACGCCAAACAAAGTCAATACAATGCTAAAAACGATGTTACTGACATAAACAACGAGAGGAACTACTAACTGCTGACGCGATAGAACCAGAGGCGTTTTCTTCCAGAACAGTGTTGCTATGGTCATAAATAGACCACCCGTTGCCAGCCAACCGGCAAAATTGCGGTAGGGTGTTCCAAAGAAGGAGCCTACTTGTCCGAAGTGCCAAAAGGGAAAGGCGGTTTGGCTCATCGCTGGGTCAAGGGCAAAGTCCCAAGACGTAAGAAGTACTGCCCCCAAGAGGATGCCTAAAAGCAAGCGCGGGACGTTGAAAAATTTCCCAGTTTTAACAGTGGCATCAATTCCGATGCGACCGAGCAAATAACAAACCAATCCCATATAAAACCAGGAGAGGGGAATGGTAAATGGGACAAGTCCAGCTACCTTGTAGCCCAAGCCACTCAAGTAGCCATACTCCCCAAAGGGGAACCCAGTACTGGTACCGAGCAATTCACTCCCCAACGAGAGAAAAGCCGCCGGGATCATGAACGTCAACCATTGCCACAACCCTAGAGTTCGGTAAGCATAAATCGCTACGGCTGCTGCCCCCAGAATGATGTTGACGACCCCACCCCCAGACATTGACCACCCAAACGCCTTCTGCCCAAACGTTCCCAAGCCTGCAATCAGTTCTGGATTGGGTAAGACGAGCAATAATCCGGCTAGTCCAAAAACCATTGCCACAATATGACCGATGAGGAAGTAGCGCTCCAGTTTGACAAGTTGCTTCATTAGATTACAGATACTCCTAACAAGGTGGAAGCCCGGTTTTGCTGTTCCGGGAAGGAGCCGCGTCTATGGGAAGGCGGCGTGTGAAAATTTTTTGAGCAGAACTTTAGTTGTTTATAGTTTACAAATGTTTATGAAAAATTCTTCTGTTCAATCCTGAGATTGTTGGAGTTGGAGGCAAAACAGCAGCCTAGCACCAAGGAGGCAGGGGAGACTAGACTTCTTGCTCCGAGTTAGGGGAAAGGTTAAAGGAGAAGGGCGCTCATGAGCAAGAGCCTAGATGTTCCTTGTTTCCTTTTCCCTGTTTCCTCAAGAGTACAAAAGGGAATTTGCCAAAAGGTCTACTGTCTACCTGGGTCGAAGCTCTATTCTATAGGGATGCTCCTAACACTCAGTTCCCACTTCCCTGCCTGCCGTACTCAAGTTCATATCCAATAACGGCTAAATTTCTGTACAAAAACTCACAAAGTATAAACGTCTCTATCCCAGTCGAGAAGCAATAGGAATAGAAAAAGTGGATTAATGGGAAAATCGTTAATATATTGGCAGTAACCTCACTCTTGTCATGGTGCAAGTTGCATCGCAAGTCTGTGGGTTGAACCTGCTGCTATCTGCTTCATGGCATCTGTAACCAACATGACTTCACCTGTTTCAGAAAACGCGAAGACAGTGATTCGCCCCGTTCAGTACCGAGATTTGGAGGCAATCGAACAGCTTGCTATAGAGGCAACTGATGCAGATAGCAACAGTTGCTCCGTTCCCTTCATTCGGCAATTACAGCAAGTCCGACGCTGGTATGGTTTGCTCAAGTTTTTGAGTTGGTTCCCAAACCCTTACCAGTATGCCTTTTGCGTGTATGTCGCGGAAGCCGTCCAGCAAATTCGCGGCACGATCAAGGTTTCACCTTTGAATCATACCCGTAGCACTTGGCGGGTGGATCGGGTGTTGGTCGATGCTACCGCGAACAGCCCAGAAAATACACGATCCGCCGCAGAAATTGGCTCTGGGCTATTGCGCCATTGCTTGGAAACGATTTGGGAGGCGCGAACTTGGTTACTGGAAGTTAATATTCATAACAAATCCACCCTCGCCCTGTATCGGCAAAATGGATTTCAGCCCTTGGCCCAGCTCACCTACTGGGTAATTGCCCCAGAATTGCTGGCAGAACTGGCAGAACACGAGCCTGATTTGCCGAACCTTCTCCCGGTGAGAAATGCGGATGCTCAGTTGCTTTATCACTTGGATACAGCGTCGATGCCTCCCTTGGTGCGTCAAGTGTTTGATCGTCACGTCCAAGACTTTAAAGTTGGCTTCGTGAAGGCAGTACTCTCCAATATCAAGCATTGGTTTAATCATACTGAGGTGGTCAGAGGCTATGTCTTTGAACCCCAGCGTAAAGCCGCCATTGGCTATTTTCAGGTGCAGTTGTGTCGGGATGGTTCTACGCCCCACGAAGCTTTACTGACGGTTCACCCGCAATATACCTTTTTGTATCCAGAGTTACTGGCTCAAATGGCACGGATTGTTCAAGTTGTGCCGGCACAATCCCTGCAAATCGCTTCGGCTGACTATCAACCGGAACGGGAAGAATATTTGGAACAATTGGGAGCAGAACGGATCGAGCATACTATGCTGATGTCTCGTTCAGTTTGGCACAAGCTTCGGGAATCTAGGTCAGTTTCTTTGGAAGGATTGCAGTTGTCGGAGGTACTGCAGGGATTACAACCCGCACGCACGCCGGTACCTAGTCGTATTGCTTGGTGGAAGTCACTCTCCAAAAAACATCCAGCTACGAGAGTCAATGGAAATCAGTCTATTGCCGCATCAAAGAATGCTAGTCGTAAGGAGGCAAGCCCACCGTCGGAATCTTGAAAACTTCACCATTCTTCCGCCATGATGCCCACGCCGTCCTCAAAGGCGGCGCTGGGTAGTTGACATTAGAGGAAAGGGATGCAAAGAGTATCGGCGCTGGGATTAGATGTGGGCAGCAAGCGCATCGGAGTAGCCGGATGTGATGGTTTAGGGTTGCTTGCCACAGGACTCACAACCATTGAGCGCACGTCCTTTGAGCAAGATGTGCAAAAGCTGCGAGAATGGGTTGAACACAGACAAGCTCAGCTTTTAGTTGTTGGGTTACCTTATTCGATGGATGGAACATTGGGAACCCAAGCTAAACGGGTGCAAAACTTTGCTAACCGCTTGTCCAAAGCGCTTCAGTTGCCTGTCGAGTATGTGGATGAGCGTCTGACTTCGGTGGAAGCTGAAGAGTTAATTAAAGCCCAAAAGCGATCGCATTCTCGTGATAAAGGTCTGATTGACCGCAAAGCTGCTGCTATCATTTTGCAGCAGTGGTTGGATGCCCGTCGCCAGAAACAGCAGTTATCTGCTTCTCACTCCAAGAGTACCGATGAAAGAGCAGGGGAAGCAGGAGAAGAGACGGGTGAACCCTCTTTATAGCGGCATGGAAGAAGTAGATTTGTAGCTCTATCTAGAGAATAGAAGTCTCTGCGTCAGGAGTTAGAAGTCAGGTGTCAGGTGTCAGGTGTCAGGTGTCAGGTGTCAGGTGTCAGGTGTCAGGTGTCAGGATGAAAGTTGTGCGCGATCGCTCATGGTGTCTAGTTAGGAAAGAGTGAGCAGGGTCAGTGCTTGTTTGAGAATGATAATCCTGCGGCTAAAGACTTTCTTTCACCTTATCGGTCAGGATGATAACATGGAAGACTGCTGGTTTATTACGAAACAAATCTATCCATGAGTCTGACGCAAGAGCGCAAACAAGAAATTCTTGAGGGCTATCAAGTCCACGAAACCGATACTGGATCGGCAGAAGTCCAAATTGCTATGCTCAGCGAGCGCATTACTCGCTTGACAGAGCACCTGAAAATCAATCCCAAGGATTTTTCTTCCCGACGGGGACTGTTGAAGATCATTGGTCGCCGGAGACGTTTGCTAGGCTATGTCCGCCGAGAAGATAGAGAGCGCTATCAAAACCTAATTCAACGCTTAGGAATTCGCGGATAAACAACGATTTAAGCTTATGCCTACTGAACCATCCCGTGAGGCAAACAAAAGTAGCTCCTCCGACGGCACCAAAGCGTCAAGCCAAAATGATGAGCGCTTGCCCTTTGAACCTCGCACCAAGCGCAAAAAAACGACTAAAACCCAATCGGTTGCAGCAACTAGTCAAAAAGATACAACGAAAGATAAGCCCACCACCGCTTCCAAGGAATCGATGGCGATTCCCGAAGTGGTCAGCAAGCGGATGGTGCGCCGGATGGCTCTATTAAGTGGAGTTCCCACCGTTTTGGGTATAGCCACATTTTTGGGTAGCTATTTTTTAGTCACGCAAGTTGGGTTACAGTTTCCCCATGTGGCAGTGGTTCTGGTCAGCATGGGATTTTTTGGCTTGGGAGTGTTGGGTTTGAGCTACGGCGTCATCTCAGCTTCCTGGGATGAAGAGATACCAGGTACAACGTTGGGTTGGCAAGAATTCACAACGAACCTGGGACGTATGACAGGAGCATGGCGCGAGGCGCGACGGAAAGAACAAGGTTGAAGGTTGAAGGTTAGTTGGTTGCAGGTTATAAGGTTGAAGGTTAGTTGGTTGCAAGTTATAAGGTTGTAACTCCTAGCTTTCAACTTTCCAACTTTCAACTTTCCAACCTTTCAACTTTCCAACCTTTCAACCTTAAATTTGGCAGGGACTCTAAAACGATGATTGTGGTCATGAAAGCCGGCTCTCCAGAAGCCGAGATTTCTCGTGTTAGCCAGGAACTGAGTGAATGGGGTCTGACTCCAGAAAAAATTGTTGGTAAACACAAGGTTGTCATCGGTCTTGTCGGGGAAACGGCTGGCTTAGACCCGTTACAACTTCAGGAAATTAGTCCCTGGATTGAAGAAGTACTGCGGGTTGAAAAACCCTTTAAACGGGCTAGCCGCGAGTTTCGTCACGGGGAAGCGAGTGATGTAATCGTGCAAACGCCTAATGGCCCCGTTCACTTCGGTGAGCATCATCCCGTCGTGTTGGTGGCTGGGCCTTGTTCGGTAGAAAACGAGGACATGATTGTCGAAACCGCACGTCGAGTCAAGGCGGCGGGAGCACAGTTTTTGCGGGGAGGTGCCTACAAGCCTCGGACATCGCCCTATGCGTTTCAAGGTCATGGGGAGAGTGCTTTAGGGTTACTGGCGGCAGCGCGGGAAGCGACGGGTTTGGGCATTATTACCGAAGTGATGGACACGGCGGATGTCGAGAAAATTGCTGAGGTAGCGGATGTTCTGCAAGTGGGTGCTCGCAATATGCAGAATTTCGCGCTGCTGAAAAAAGTTGGGGCCGAGGGGAAACCTGTGTTACTGAAGCGGGGGATGTCAGCCACGATGGATGAGTGGTTGATGGCGGCGGAGTATGTGCTGGCGGCGGGGAATCCCAATGTGATTCTGTGTGAGCGGGGTATTCGGACATTTGACCAAAAGTATGCCCGGAATACGCTGGATTTGGCAGTTATCCCTGTTTTGCGATCGCTAACTCACCTACCGATTATGATTGACCCCAGTCATGGTACGGGCCGGTATGAGTATGTGCCCTCAATGGCAATGGCGGCGATCGCGGCGGGTGCTGACTCCTTGATGATTGAAGTTCATCCCAACCCTGCCAAAGCCTTATCCGATGGCCCTCAGTCTTTGACACCGGATCGATTTGATAAGTTGGTGCAAGATATGGCGGTGATTGGCAAAGCGGTTGGGCGTTGGCCTGAACCTGCGGCTGTTTTGGCTTGAGCAACAGGCCTCCTTTTCTGGGGCAGGCAAGATGCCTACCCCACATGAATAAGAAAGTCTCTAGTTGTGGGATGGGCGTCTCGCCCGTCCTATTTGTTCAGTAGACCTCTTGAAGAGCAGTGGAATTTACCCCCCTTAGTCCCCCCTTATCAAGGGGGGAAACTAACTCCCTCCCTTTAATAAGGGGAGGGTTGGGGTGGGGTGCTTGGTATTTTTGCAAGAGGTCTAGTGTATGAAGGTATTAGCGCCAGCCATCAGGTTGATTTCGCTAATGCTAATCTAAAACTAAAAGTCGCTCCAGGATACAAACCATGAAGCGAGATGAAGTACT
The DNA here is from genome assembly GCA_040756535.1 of Cyanobacteriota bacterium. Taxonomy (GTDB): domain Bacteria; phylum Cyanobacteriota; class Cyanobacteriia; order Cyanobacteriales; family Coleofasciculaceae; genus JBFLZA01. Next base: position 1,392 of record JBFLZA010000104.1, on the reverse strand, counting down.
GGCGATTGTCGCAACACACCGGGAACAGTTGCAGAAAATGGGGGTAAAGTCCCTACAATTGTTTGGCTCAGTGGCACGGGATGAAGCTAGGCCTGATAGCGATGTGGATTTTTTGGTAGAGTTTGAGCGACCTGTGGGACTGTTTGAGTTCATAGAGGTGCGGCTTTATTTAGAAGACATTTTGGAGTGTTCTGTAGATATGGGAACTGTCAAGGCTTTGAGGGAACATTTACGAGAACCTGTTCTAACGGATGTGATTCGTGCCCTCTAGAGACTGGCGGCAACGTATTCAAGATATGCTGCAATCCATCGCTGAAATCCTACAACGGACAGCAGGTATGGAGTTTGAGGATTTCAGGGCGGATAGCACAATTGTCAAAGCTGTCTTATATGACTTTGGCATTATCGGTGAGGTCTTCTAATAGTTCTGAGTCAGAGGATTGCGAATATACCCCCTCTTACCCGCAACTTGTACCGGAGCCATACCTTCGGAAAAGTCCCAAGCCCTATCAAATTGTGGTCTGATTACATAGTTGCCACTTTTGTCGATATAACCCCACTTGCCATTAACTTGTACGGTCGCCAATCCTTCTTTAAAGTTATAAGCCTCAACAAATTGCGGCGAGATTACAAAGGTGCCACTCTTGTCAATATAGCCCCACTTGCCGCCAATGTTTACTCCCGCCAAGTCTTCGTTAAAAATCCAAGCCTTATCAAATTGTGGCTTGATTACATAGTTGCCACTTTTGTCGATATAACCCCACTTGCCATCAACTTGTACTCCCGCTAATCCTTCTTTAAAGTTATAAGCCTGATTAAATTGCGGCGAGATTACACCATAGCCTGTATTATCGATATAGCCCCACTTGTCTCCTACCTTCACGAGTGCCAGCCCTTCAGAAAAATTACTAGCACCAGAAAATTGCGGCTCAATCGCAACAGTACCACTTTTATCAATATAGCCCCACTCGTTGCCTATCTTCACTGCCGCCAACCCTTCGGAAAAATCACTCGCAATAGGAAATTGCCGCTCGATTACAAAGTTCCCCGACTTGTTGATATAGCCCCAAGTTCTAACCAACCATGCACGAGCAAGTCCTTCGGAAAACTTCCCAGCACCACCTTTCAGAAATTTCGGTTGGATCACGAAATTCCCCGCTTGGTTTATGTAGCCGCGATTTTGTCCGGAAATCCACACGACAGCCAATCCTTCGGAAAAGTCATCGGCTTCATCAAATTTTGGAGCGATCACCACGCTTCCACTCTGGTCGATATAGCCTATCTTGCCGTTAATTTCTACCTGTGCTAATCCTTCTGAGAAACTAGAAGCCCAAGTAAACTGAGGTTCGATCGCAAAAAGGATAGTTTGTGGCGATTCAGATGGCGTAGGAG